>NZ_JBFOCK010000017.1:0-44229 GCF_040907765.1 Aeromonas sp. s9 | reverse complement strand
TAAAACGGCTCGATGACTTCCACCATGTTTTGCCATGGCAGGATCTGCTCCATGCGGGACAAGAAAATCTCTTTTCTGGTCTGACGGCGCTTACTGCTGAATTCACTGTCGGCGAAGGTGAGCTGATGACTCATGATGAACCCTTTTTCATGGCTCCAGATGACAAACATGATCTCATATCAGGGACTTGTTCGCACCTTCCCTAAACAGAGAAGCGGGCCAATGGTCCGCTTCTCTGTACAGAATTAGCTCCTATCATCACACCGGCGGATGAAAATGGCTGGCTTCGCGGGTGGCCATCTCCTCGTAGGTGGCCCACTTCTGCCACGCCACTTGTTGCGCCACCTGCATCAGCCGCTGTGCCTCCTGTGGATGGCTCTGGGCCAGCACCCGATAACGGGTCTCCTGCTGCCGATATTCGGCAAGGGGGATGGAGGGGCGCAGGCTGTCGAGGCTGAAGGGGTTCTGCCCGGCGCTGCGCAGTATCGGGTTGTAGCGCATCAGCGGCCAGTGGCCCGAATCGACCGCACGCTTCTGTTGGGCCAATCCCTGCTCCATGTCGATACCGTGGGCGATGCAGTGGCTGTAGGCGATGATAAGGGACGGGCCCGGATAGGCTTCGGCCTCACGCAACGCTTGTAGCGCCTGCTGCGGGTTGGCACCAAAGGCGATGCGGGCAACATAGACGTTGCCGTAGGAGATGGCCTGCAACGCCACATCCTTCTTGGCCAGGGTCTTGCCCCCCGCCGCGAACTTGGCGACGGCCCCGAGCGGGGTCGATTTCGACATCTGACCGCCGGTGTTGGAGTAGACCTCGGTATCCATCACCAGCACGTTCACGTCGCGCCCGGAGGCGAGCACATGGTCGAGCCCCGCCGAGCCGATGTCATAGGCCCAGCCATCGCCGCCCACTATCCAGACCGAGCGCCGCACCAGCTGATCAATCAAGGAGAGCAGCTCGCGGGCCTTGCCGGATTTTACCTCCTCCAACCGCTCGCGCACTTGCGCCACCCGGGTGCGCTGGGCACGGATCTCCGACTCCAGCCGCTGCGGGGCGCTAATCAGGGTATCGACCAGCTCTGCGCCCAGCTCCCCCTTCATCGCTTCAAGGGCTGCCACCGCCTGACCGTGGTGCTGATCGGCGGTGAGACGAAAACCAAAGCCAAACTCGGCGTTGTCCTCAAACAATGAGTTCGACCAGGCCGGCCCCTTCCCTTCGCCGTTCTTGGCCCAGGGGGTAGTCGGCAGGTTGCCGCCATAGATGGAGGAGCAACCGGTGGCGTTGGCCACCAACATGCGATCCCCAAACAGCTGGGTCAGCAACTTGAGGTACGGGGTCTCGCCACAGCCGGCGCAGGCACCGGAGAACTCGAACAGGGGCTCGAGGAACTGCGCACCGCGCACGGTGGAGAAATCCACCCGCTCGCGGGCAGGCCACGGCAGGCTCTCAAACCAGCGCAGCGCCTGTTTCTGGCCAGCCAGATGCGGCGCCTTGTCCATCATGGCGATGGCGCGCTCGCCTTCATGGCTTTCTCCTTCTGCACTCTCGCCTTGATGGCGGGCATCCGCTCCGGCCCGCACCGGACAGGCCTGCACGCACTGGCCGCAGCCGGTGCAATCCTCCGGATAGAGCTGCAAGGTGTAGCGGCTGTCGGGGAAGCCCCTGGCGGTGACGGGCACCGACTGCGCTGCCTCGGGGGCGGTCGCCAGCCAGTCCTGATGGTAGAACTTGGCCCGCAGCGCCCCATGGGGGCAAACAAAGACGCAGTTGCCGCACTGGATGCAGATATCCGAATGCCAGATGGGGATCTCGCGGGCGATATCCCGCTTCTCGAAGCGGCTGGTGGCAGTGGGGTAAGTGCCATCCACCGGCAGCATGGAGACGGGGATCAGATCGCCACGCCCCGCCAGCATCGGGCCTGTGACCCGCTGGACAAACTCGCTGCCGCCGGGAGCCAACGGCAGCGGATAGTCGCTGATCTGCTCCTCACCGGCCGGGATGACCACCTGATGGAGGTGGGCCAGGGTGTCGTCCACCGCCGCGAAGTTGCGCTCGACCACTTCGGGCCCCTTGCGGGCATAGCTCTTCTCGATGCTCTCCTTGATCAGCGCAATCGCCTCATCCCGCGGCAAGATGCCAGCCAGCGCGAAGAAACAGGTCTGCATAATGGTGTTGATGCGATTGCCCATGCCGTTGCGCTCGGCCACCCGATCCCCATCGATGCAGTAGAGGCGGATATTGAGGGCGCGGATGCGGGCACGCAGCCGCTCGGGCAGCTCGGCCCAGACCCGCTCAGGCTCATAGGGAGCATTGAGCAGCAGGGTCGCCCCTTCGGCGGCGTGCTCCAGCAGATCGACCGACAGGGCGAAGCCCCACTGGTGGCAGCCGATAAAGCTCGCCTGCTCGATAAGCCAGGGGGCGTCGATGGGCTCGGGGCCAAAGCGCAGGTGGGAGACGGTACGCGAACCCGACTTCTTGGAGTCGTAGACGAAGTAGCCCTGGGCGTGGAACCCCTCCAGTTCACCGATGATCTTGATGCTGTTCTTGTTGGCGCCCACCGTGCCATCGGCACCAAGGCCGAAGAAGAGCGCCCGTACCCGACTGGCGGGCTCCAGATCGCCGATGGGGTGCCATGCCAGACTGAGGCCCGACACATCGTCCACAATCCCCACGGTAAAGCGGGGGCGCGGCGCATCGGATGCCAGCTCCTCGAATACCGCCGCGCACATGGCGGGGGTGAACTCCTTGGAAGAGAGGCCATAGCGACCGCCGCTCAGCCAGGGCAGCCGCTTGATAAGGCCGCGCTGCAAACCGTCGATCAGCGCGCTCTGCACATCCAGCAGCAGCGGCTCGCCCCCTGCCCCCGGCTCCTTGGTGCGATCCAGCACCGCCATGCGGCGCACGCTCGCGGGCAGCGCATCGAGCAGCGCCTGTACCGGGAAGGGGCGATAGAGGCGAATGACCAGCACCCCGGTCTTGCGATCCTGCCGGTTGAGCCAATCCACGGTGGTGCGGGCGGTGGCCGCCCCCGAGCCCATCAGCACGATGACGTCGGTGGCATCGGGCGCGCCGTGGTACTCCACCAGCTGGTAGTGGCGGCCGGTCAGCTCACCGAGGCTCTCCATGCACTGCTGCACCCGCGCCGGCACCGCCTCGTAGAAGGGGTTGACGCTCTCGCGGGACTGGAAATAGGTATCCGGGTTCTGGGCGGTGCCGCGCATCACCGGATGATCCGGGTTGAGCGCCCGGGCACGGTGGGCCCGTACCCAGTCGTTGTCGATAAGGGCGCGAATTTCATCCTTGTGCAGCGCGGTGATCTTGTTCACCTCGTGGGAGGTACGGAACCCGTCGAAGAAGTGGATAAAGGGCACCCGGCACTGCAGGGTGACGCTGTGAGCGACCAAGGCCAGGTCCTGCGCCTCCTGCACCGAGCCGGAGGCGAGCATGGCAAAGCCGGTGCTGCGCGCCGCCATCACATCCTGATGGTCGCCAAAGATCGACAGCCCCTGCGCCGCGAGCGAACGGGCCGCCACATGGAACACCGCCGAGGTCAATTCACCGGCGATCTTGTACATGTTGGGCAGCATCAGCATCAGTCCCTGACTGGCGGTGAAGGTGGTGGCGAGCGCCCCCGCCTGCAGGGCGCCGTGTACCGTGCCAGCCGCCCCCCCTTCACTCTGCATCTCCACCACCGTGGGGATGTTGCCCCACAGGTTGGTCTGCCCCTGTGCCGCCCAGGCATCGGCCAGTTCGGCCATGGTCGAGCTCGGGGTGATGGGATAGATGGCACACACTTCGCTCAGCTGATACGCCACCCGGGCCGCGGCTTCGTTGCCGTCGACCATGATCAGTTCATGTTTCATTGGGACTCCTCCGGTTGGCGCAGCTCGATGGCGTGACAAGGGCATTGGTCATGGCAGGCACCGCAGCCAGTGCAGCGCTCGGCATCCACCAGATACCCCAGACCCGGCCCCAGCTTGGCGATGGCCTGCTCGGGGCAGCTGCCATAGCAGCCGTCGCACTCGAAGCAGTTGCCGCAGGAGTAGCAGCGCGCCGCCTCGTAACGGGCGGCCACCTCATCCAGTCCGCCGATGATCTCGCCAAAGTCGTCCCGCGCCGAGGGCGGTTTGACCGGCTGGCTGCTGGCCGGCGCATGGGTCTGGAACCAGAGCTGCAACTGCTCGGGCCCCACCAATGAATAGGAGAGCGGCTTGTGGTAGAGGCGACCGCGCAGCCAGGCATCCATATGGCGCGCAGCCTTCTTGCCGTGGCCGGTGGCGATGGTGACAGTGCGCTCGGAGGGCACCATGTCGCCACCGGCAAAGAGGCCCGGCACATCCGTCATCAGGTTCTCGCCAACCTGTACTACTCCCTCCTTGTTGACCCGCACGCCGGGGATGCTCTCCAGCACCGAGAGGTCGACCTCCTGACCCAGCGCCAGAATGAGGGAGTCCGCTTCGAGGGTTTCAAACTTGCCGGTGGGCACCGGCTTGCCCTCGGCATCCAGCGCCATCACCTCCACCTCGATGTTGGTGCTGTCGAGCTGGCGGATGGTGCGCAGCCAGTTGATCTTGATCCCCTCCTCCTCGGCCTCATCGGCTTCAAAGGCGTGAGCCGGCATATGGTCCCGGTCGCGGCGGTAGATGATCATCGCCTCTTCCACACCGAGGCGGCGGGCGGTGCGAGCCGCGTCCATGGCGGTATTGCCACCGCCGTAGATGGCCACCCGCCGCCCCAGTTTGGGCGGTGGTAGTCCTTTCTCTTCGGCCAGACTCGCCTGTTCTAGGAAGCTCACCGCATCGAGGATCTTGCCCGCCTCCCGGGCCGGAATATCGACCCGCTTGGCCAGATGGGCGCCGATGGCCATGAAGACGGCGTCAAAGCCCCCCTCGTCGCGCTCGCACAGCACGTCCTCCACCTTGTGGTTGAGGGTCAGCGTCACCCCGGCCGCCACGATGCGGGCCACCTCCCGATCCAGCACATCGCGAGGCAGGCGGTAGGCGGGAATGCCGAAGCGCAGCATGCCGCCCGCCAGCGGCCCCGCTTCGCGGATCTCCACCTGATGGCCGAGCCGATTGAGGTGCCAGGCGCAGGAGAGGCCGGAGGGACCGGCACCGATCACCAGCACCTTCTTGCCGCTGGCGGGTGCGGGGGGCGCAGGCTGCCAGCCACGGGCCAGCGCCTCGTCGCCGAGGAAACGCTCGATGGCGTGGATGGAGACGGCATCATCCACCTGGGCACGGTTGCAGGCGCTTTCGCAGGGGTGATAACAGACCCGCCCGTGGACCGCAGGCAGGGGATTTTCTTCGATGAGGCGCTGCCAGGCCGCCTCAAAGCGGCCCGCTTCGGCCAGGGCAAGCCAGGCCTGGATGTTCTCGCCAGCCGGGCAGGCATGGTTGCAAGGTGGCAGGGCCGGCCGCCAGACGGGCAGCCGGGTACGGACCGGGCCTGTTCCCGTTTTCTGGGAGAGATCCGGCTGTGGGGTCATATCCAGTTGTTTGCTCATACATTGCTTTCTTCTTTTGTGTGACAGGCCCCATCCGAATGCGCTTGATACCGTGTTGCCTGGGCAGACGGTGGCCGGAGAGGGAAGAAGCGAAAGCGTCAGAAACTGGAAGCTGGCCCGATGATGGGCCGTTTTTTGTACGACATGGTGGATCAGGATCAATAAATGTTGCGCTTTATGGGTCGCCCCCTTCACAACCGGATCCCCGTCACACCCCGCAGCCATTCGGGCCTGTTGCCCGAGCCCCCTCGCCGCCCTCGACATGGGCAGCAGGAGAAGATTGCCGCCCGGGACAGGAATCGTTATCTTCCCCTCTTCACAGGAATCGCCACAGCACAAGGACCAGGACATGCCGACCCTCGCCAGCATACATCTCTACCCCATCAAATCGACGGCAGGCATGCCGCTGGAGCGCGCCCGGGTGACCCAGGAGGGACTTGCCGGGGATCGCCGCTACATGGTGGTCAAACCGGATGGCACCTTTATCACCGCCCGCACCCATCCCCAGTTGCAGCAGGTGGTGGCCACCCCCGTCGAGGGGGGGCTGCAACTGCGCTATCCGGGTCTGCCCCCCCTTGCCCTCATGGAGGCGGCGTTCAGTCGCGCCCCTCAGCACACCGGTGTCTGGGGGGATCGCTTTACCGCCCTGCACACCGGGCCCGACGCCGATGAGTGGCTGAGCCGGGTGGCGAGGGAGCCGGTGCGCCTGCTCTGGCTCGGGGAGGCATCCGATCGTTTTCGGGAGAAGACCGGCACCCGGGTGAGCTTTGCGGACGGCTACCCCTTGCTGCTCATCAGCCAGGCTTCCCTTGAGGATCTCAACCTGAGATCCGATGCCTTGCACCAGATGAGCCAGTTTCGTACCAACCTGGTGGCGAGCGGCACCCGCCCCTTCGAAGAGGATGGCTGGAAGCGGATCCGCATCGGCGAGGTGGAGTTTCGGGTGGACAAGCCGTGCAGCCGCTGCATCATGACCACGGTGGAGGCAGGCACGGAGCGCTTCAATGCCCTGAAAGAGCCGCTGGCCACCCTCACCCGCTACCGGCGTGGCGAAGATGGTGAGGTCTATTTCGGCCAGAATCTGGTGGCCCTGAACGAGGGGTGGATTGAGGCGGGCAGCGAGATCGAGGTGCTGGAGCGGGCCCGGGCGCCGGTCTACCCCAACGCGGCCCCGAAAAAGCGGGAGCTGGTGTGCGTCGCCCGGGAACCCCTGGCCCGGGATCTGGAAACCTTCTGGTTCGAGGCCGCCGACGGCGAGCCCCTGCCCGACTACCTGCCTGGCCAGCACCTGCCCATCAGCCTCGATATCAAAAACACACGGGTTCAACGCCGCTACACCCTCAGCTCCACGCCGGAGCGGCCCGAGCGTTACAGCATCAGCGTCAAGAAGCTGGCCGATGGCCGCCTCTCCCCCTGGCTGCACCATGAGCTGAAAGTGGGCGATCACCTGCTGGCCGCCCCCCCGGCCGGCGAGTTTCACTTAGGGTCCGAGCGCAGGCTGCTGCTGCTGCTCTCGGCGGGATCCGGTGTCACCCCCATGCTCTCCATTGCCCGCACTCTGGCACTACGGGGGGAGCTCGGTGACGTCCACTTCATGCACCTGTGTCGCAGCGAGGCAGACATCCCTGCCGCCAGCGAGCTGCACGCCATGGCGCAGCAGGGAATGACCCTCACCCTGATCCTGAGCCAGCCTGACAAACACTGGCAGGGACTCAGCGGCCGTCTGAATGACGATCACCTGGGCCGGATCCGGGGTTTGCAGGAGCGGGAGGTGTTCATCTGCGGCCCCCACGGCTTCATGGCCGATGCAGCCAACCGGCTGACCGCCCTCGGCGTACCGGCCGGGCGCATCCGCCAGGAGAGCTTTGGCGGGGCCCTGCTCTCGGTGGCCCGCCCCCATCAGGCGGTGCAACTGCGTATCGGCGAGCGGGAGTTTGCGGGCAACAACCAGGGCACCGTGCTGGATCAGGCCAACAAGCAGGGGGTAGAGCTGCCCTGGAGCTGCCGTGCCGGCATCTGCGGCAGTTGCAAGCAGACCCTGGTCTCGGGCGAGGTGGATCACCCCGATGCCCCCGCCATCAGCGCCGCCGAGCGTGCCGAGGGCAAGATCCTCGCCTGCTGCGCCGTGCCCCTGACGGATCTGGTGATCAAATAGGGTGATCGGGGGGCAAAACCCCGTCCCCGGAATGCAAAACGGCTGCCCGAGGGCAGCCGTTTTCTTTAGATGACTGGCTATCAGCCACGCAGGGCGGCGATGCGCTGCTCGATGGGCGGGTGGCTCATGAACAGCTCGCTCATGGAGCGCTTGCCGTTGATGCCGAACGCCATCATGGAACCCTCCATCTGCGGCTCGGCACCGCGGGCGAGACGCTGAAGCGCGGCGATCATCTTGTCGCGGCCGGCCAGCTTGGCGGCACCGGCGTCGGCACGGAACTCGCGCTGACGGCTGAACCACATGACGATGATGGAGGCGAGCACGCCGAACACCATCTCCAGCACGAACACGGTGATCATGTAGGCGAAACCGCCGGTGCTGCTGCTCTCTTCCTCGTTGTTGGAGCTGAAGAAGTTGCTGATGACGCCGGCCACGATGCGGGCGAAGAACATCACGAAGGTGTTCACCACCCCCTGGATCAGGGTCAGGGTCACCATGTCGCCGTTGGCCACGTGGCTCACCTCGTGGGCCAGCACGGCTTCCGCCTCGTCGCGGCTCATGCTGTAGAGCAGACCGGAGGAGACGGCGACGAGGGAGTCGTCACGGCGGGCGCCGGTGGCAAAGGCGTTCATCTCGGGGGAGTCGTAGATCCCCACTTCCGGCATCTTGATGCCAGCCTCACGGGCTTGACGGGCAACAGTGCTCACCAGCCAGTGCTCGGTCTCGTTGCGGGGCTGCTCGATGACCTGGACGCCATAGCTGCGCTTGGCCATCCACTTGGACATCAGCAAGGAGATAAAGGAACCCCCAAAACCGAACACGGCGCAGAACACCAACAGACCGGAAATGCTGGACTTGTTGATCCCCAGAACCGAGAACAGGATATTGAGTACCACCCCCAGCACCAGCATGACGGCCAGGTTGGTCACCAGGAATAGCATAATTCGCTTCATATTGACTCCTTGTGAGATATGGATGCATGGTTCGGGGCGCCCCAAGGGCGACCGATGCCACACTTGCCCCAGATAATAGACAGACTCGATGAATGTTTGCTGAATGTCTGGCCTCAGAGCAAGGGCGACACATCGAGACAGTGGTGCAAATCCACCTCATTCACCGCGTCCACGAAGGGGAGCTCCCCCAGAAATGGGGCCGGCAACATAGCTTTCAAGGTGTCCAGGTTCTCCTCGTAGCGGCTCATGTGCGGATCCACCCGGTTGATGACCCAGCCCGCCAGGGTCAACCCCTGCTGGCGAATGGCGCTGACGGTGAGCAGGGCATGGTTGAGGCAGCCCAGCCTGGCCCCCACCACCAGGATCACCGGCAGCCGCTCCTGAGCGACCCACTCCGAGAGCAGACGCTGATGATCCAGCGGCAGGAACCAGCCCCCCGCCCCTTCGACAATGACGAGATCGGCCCCAGCTCCCTCAATCTCCCGCAAGCCGGCGGACAGCCCCTCGAAGGGGATGCTCGCCCCCCGCTCACGGGCGGCGATATGGGGGGCGATGGGCGGCTCGAAGGCATAGGGATTGACCTGCTCGTAGGGCAGCGCAACCGTGGCCGCCTGCTGCAACAGCAAGGCATCCAGATTGCGAAGCCCCTCCGGGGTGTGGGTGCAGCCCGCCGACACCGGTTTGTACCCGGCGCAGCGAATGCCTCTGGCGGCAAGCGCCAGCAACAGGGTGCGGGCCACCAGGGTCTTGCCCACGTCGGTGTCCGTGCCCGTGATGAAATAGGATGTCCCCATGATCTTTCCTCGATGCAGTGCAGGGGCGCAGAGGCGCCCCGATATCCATGGTGAAAGGCAGGCGCACGTCCTGCCGCTGAAGGGGTGGGTGCGCCGGGTCTTTTTGTGTCAGCGCCGCACCAGGCGCCCGAGGCAGACCTCGTAGCTGGCGGCCAGCAGGCCGTCCGGTTGACGGTGGCGCTCGTAGGCCTCCCCCAGTCGCACCAGGCGCTGGCGATGACCCAGGCCCGCAGACCGCTCGTCGTTGACCTGGCTCGCGCCTATCCCCTTGAGGTCGCGCAGCAGTCCGCTGAGCGCCGGGTAGGCGAGGGACCAGGTCAGCGGGCAGAGCGCCGGGGCCTCGAAGCCCCCGTCACGGGCCGCCTGCTGCAACTGGGGCAACGTCAGGAAGCGATTGACATGGTCACGACCATCCACGGCCCGCCAGGCCTCCCGCAGTTGCCACAGTGACCCCGAAAGCAGGGTCGAGAAGAAGACCTGGCCACCGGGTTTGAGCACCCGGTTGAGCTCGGCAAAGGCCTGGGCCGGCCGCTCGCACCACTGCAGGGCCAGGCTGGAGAAGACCCAGTCCAGGCTCTGGTCGGCAAAGGGCAGCCCCTCCGCATCGCCGCACACCAGGCGGGCTCCGCTGCCGCGAAGGGCCGCCTGGGCCAGCATGCCGGGAGCGAGATCCAGCCCGGTCAGCGTCTCGCAGCGCGGCGCCAGGGCAGGCAGGAAGAAACCGGTGCCGCAACCCAGATCCAGCCCGGCCCCTGAGCGCACCTCTTTCACGCCCCCCTCATCCATGCGCGCCAGCAGCGACTGCCCCACCTCCTGCTGGAAGCGGGCGTGGGCGTCGTAGTGGCGAGCCGCCGCCCCGAAGCGGCGGGCGAGCTGCGCCTTGTCCACCGACTGGAAACGCTCATGCACCATGGGCGCCCCCTCTCTCGTCGGTGGATGGGCGGGGCCCCAGGGCCTCGAGCAGGCGATCCACGTCATCTTCGCCATGGGCGGCGCACAGGGTGATGCGAAGGCGCGCCGTGCCGACCGGCACCGTGGGTGGGCGGATGGCGCCAGCCCAGACACCGCGCTCCCGCAGCCGCTCGGCCAGTTGCAGGGCAGCGACGCTCTCCCCCACCAGCAGCGGCTGGATGGGGGTATCGCTTGCCCCAAGCCGCCAGCCGAGCGCCTGCGCCCCCTGCCGGAACCGGGCGACAAGGCGAGCCAGGTGGGCACGAGCCTCGTCGGCTACGCGTACCAACTCAATGCTCTGGCGCACGGCGCACGCCTGGGCGGGGGGCATATGGGTGCTGTAGACATAGTGGCGGGCAAAATTGACCAGGTACTCCACCAGCTCGCGACTGCCACCCACAAAGGCGCCGGCCACCCCGAGCGCCTTGCCGAAGGTCCCCATCTGGATGTGCACGCTGACCGGGTTCACCCCCTGGGCCGCCAGGGTGCCGCGCCCTTCGGCACCCAGCACGCCGAGGCCGTGGGCATCGTCAATCATCAGCCAGTTGCCGCTTCGGGATGCGAGTGTGGCCAGCTCAGCCCAGGGGGCCTGATCCCCGTCCATGCTGAAGACCCCTTCCGAGACGATCAGGCCCCGGTTTGGCTCAAGCAGCCGCTCAAGGGCCGCCATGTCGTTGTGGCAAAAGCGCTTCATCTTGCAGGGGAGCTGGCTCCCCATCTCCTGCAAGGAGGCGTGGTTGAGCCTGTCCTGCCACAGCAGATGATCCTTGCCGAGCAGGGCCTTGAGCACCGCCTGATTGGCGGAGAAGCCGCAGTTGAACAGCAGCACCGCCTCCACCCCGAGCCACTCGGCAAGCGTCTCTTCCAGCTGCTGGTGAGCGCGGCTGTAACCGGTCACCAGGGGCGAGGCACCTGCCCCCGCGCCATATTGCGCCACCCCCGCCGTGAAGGCGGCCTTGATGGCGGGGTGACCCGCAAGGCCCAGGTAGTCGTTGCCAGAGACGTTGAGGTAATCGCGCCCCCCGACCCGGATCCGCCCGCCGCTCGCCACATCCACCGGGGTACGTCGGCGCAGCAGGGTGGCCTGTTCACGCTCGGCCAGCGCCTCCCCCAGGGCAAAGGGGCCGGTAACAACGGGCGTCATCATGGACGGAGGACATCTGCGCGGGAACGGGTGGCATCGTAGAAGAGTTCGCTCGGCTCGCTCTGGCGGTTCACCTCGGCCAGCAGCTCCTCCTCTTGAACCTGATCCGGCTTCTGGACCCGCTGGGCGGGGCGAATGCCAAGGCGCTTGAAGAGCTGCATGTCGCTGCTTTCGTCCGGATTGGGGGTGGTCAGCAGCTTGCAGCCATAGAAGATGGAGTTGGCCCCGGCCATAAAGCACATGGCCTGCATCTGCTCGTTCATCTTCTCCCGCCCGGCGGAGAGGCGCACGTGGGAGGCCGGCATCATGATGCGCGCCACGGCGATGGTGCGGATAAATTCGAACGGGTCCAGGTTCTCCTGGTTCTCCAGGGGCGTCCCCTTCACCTTGACCAGCATGTTGATGGGCACGCTCTCCGGGTGGCGCGGCAGATTGGCGAGCGCCATCAGGAGGCCCGCCCGATCTTTCGCCTGCTCCCCCATGCCGACGATGCCGCCGGAGCAGACCTTCATGCCGGCGCCGCGCACATGCTCCAGGGTGTCGAGCCTGTCCTGATAGGTGCGGGTGGTGATGATGTCGCCGTAGAACTCCGGCGAGGTGTCGAGGTTGTGGTTGTAGTAATCGAGCCCAGCAGCCCCGAGCCGCGCCGCCTGATCGGCGGTCAGCATCCCGAGCGTCATGCAGGTCTCCATGCCGAGCCCGCGCACCTCTTCAATCATGCGCAGGATGTAGGGCATGTCCTTCTCTTTCGGGTTGCGCCAGGCCGCCCCCATGCAGAAACGGGACGAACCATTGGCCTTGGCCTCCCGGGCCCGCTCCAGCACTTTTTCCACCTCCATCAGCCGCTCGGTCTCGAGCCCGGTGTGGTAGCGAGCGCTCTGGGGACAATATTTGCAATCTTCCGGGCAGGCCCCGGTCTTGATGGAGAGCAGGGTGCTTACCTGCACCTCGTTCGGGTCGAAATGGGCGCGGTGCACTGTCTGGGCCTGGAACAGCAGATCGTTGAATGGCAGGGCAAAGAGATCCTGAACCTCGGACAGGGTCCAGTCGTGACGAAGGGCGTGGGCGCCCGCGGTGAGAGCATTCATACATGGCTTCCGGTTGTTATTGGTGGGATCCTGCGCCGCGCTCAAGAGAGCGTTCGCCGCAAGACCCGCCAGCTGGACAGCGCGATGCCAGGGCGTTCGCGAAGCCAAGTGGCTGAAATTGTTGGCTAGTGTAGAGAGCATGCGTAGACTGTCAACACCGACCAGATCAAATCAATTGACAATAGAACACAAAATGACCAATCAAGAATTCGACCTGCACCACGTCTGGCACCCCTATACCTCCCTCACCCATCCCCTGCCCTGCTATGAAGTGGCCAGCGCCAAAGGGGTGACCCTCACCCTGACGGACGGGCGCGAGCTGGTGGATGGCATGAGCTCCTGGTGGGCCTGCGTTCACGGCTATCAGGTGCCGGAACTGGACGCGGCCGCCACCGCCCAGCTCGGCAAGATGTCCCACGTGATGTTTGGCGGCCTGACCCATGCCCCGGCGGTCGAGCTCTGCCGCAAACTGGTGGAGATCACCCCGAAGGGGCTGGATCGGGTCTTTCTGGCGGATTCCGGCTCGGTGGCGGTGGAGGTGGCCCTCAAGATGGCCCAGCAGTACTGGCATGCCAAAGGGACGCCCCGCGCCAAATTCGTTGCCCTTCGGGGCGGCTATCACGGCGACACCTTCGGCGCCATGAGCGTGTGCGACCCGGATGGCGGCATGCACGAGCTCTACCAGGGCTTCCTGCCCGAACACCATTTCGTCGAAGCGCCCAGCTGCCGCTTCCACGCCCAGTGGGACGAGCAGAGCGTGGTGGAGCTGGCCACCCTGGTGGCGGATCATCACGAGGAAATTGCCGCCATCGTGCTCGAACCCATCGTCCAGGGGGCGGGCGGCATGCGCTTCTATCACCCCCGCTACCTGCAGTGGGTGCGCGCCCTGTGCGACGAGTTCGGCGTGCTGCTCATAGCAGATGAAATCGCCACCGGCTTTGGCCGCACCGGCCAGATCTTTGCCTGCGACTGGGCGGGGATCAGCCCCGACATCATGTGCCTGGGCAAGGCGCTCACCGGCGGCTACCTGACGCTGTCGGCCACGCTCACTACCGAGCATGTGGCTCGCACCGTGTGTGACGGCAAGGCGGGCGTCTTCATGCACGGTCCCACCTTCATGGGCAACCCGCTTGCCTGCGCGGTGGCCAACGCCTCCATCGATCTGCTGCTCGCCTCCCCGTGGCAGGCGCGGGTGCAAGCCATCGAACACCAACTCAAAACCGAACTGGTGGAGCTGACCCTGCACCCGGCGGTGGCGGATGTGCGGGTGCTCGGCGCCATCGGGGTGGTGGAGATGAAGGAGCGGGTGGACGTGGCGCGCATCCAGCGCAAGTTCGTGGAGCTGGGCGCCTGGATCCGTCCCTTTGGCAAGCTCATCTACCTGATGCCTCCCTTCGTCATCACCCCTGAAGAGCTGCGGGTATTGACCGGCGCCATCCACGAGGCCATCACCATCGGCGAATATTGAGTCCGGATGAACGGGCCCTGCATGAGAACGCAGGGCCTTTCGGCGCTTTTTCATCAGAATGTGAGCAAGACACCAAAACCCGTCCGGCGAGGAGAGTAGACTGCGCGGGTTTTACCCAACAGATGTACCAGTCCCATGCGCCTCTCCATTGCTGCCAAGATCAACTTCTTCCTGCTCTTCATCTTCTCCATGGTGTTGGTGTTTTCTGCGGCCTATCAGGCGGTACGCGAGCGTGACCTCATCCTGACCCTCATCAAGGAGCAGAGCCGCGAGCAGACCGAGGCCTACTTCGACGGCCTCAACATGCTGATGCTGACCGGCAAGATGGACGCCCGCGACACCCTGCGCGCCAAGTTTCTCGATCACGCCCACGTGGAAGATGCCCGCATCGTGCGCGGGGCGGCGGTCAACAAGCAGTACGGGCCGGGCCGTGACGACGAAGCCCCGAAGGACAGGTTTGATGCCCTGGCGCTGGCGGGCAAGGGGAGCCTGGAGGTAGAGCATGACGGCATGCACAGCCGGCTGGTGGTGACCCGCCCGCTGCTGGCCAGAAAGGGTTTTCGCGGTACCGACTGCACCAGCTGCCACCAGGTGCCGGAAAACACCGTGCTGGGGGCGGTGCGTTTTGACTACTCCCTCGACACCCTGTTTACCCGGGTGGAGCAGAACATCCTCACCTCGGCCCTGAGCCTCACCCTCATCTTCGGGCTGGGACTCCTGCTCACCCTCTGGGTCATCCGCACCTGGATAGTCCGCCCCCTCAACCAGCTGACCCGCTCCATGGAGGAGGCCACCGATCGCAACGACTTCGGCCACAGGCTGGAGGGGGATGAAGGGGACGAGATTGGCCGGGTGGCGCTCGCCTACAACCAGATGCTCGACAGCGTGGAGCGCCAGATAGGCAAGCGCCCCGCCTCTCAGGGGCTGGATGACGGCGACCGCCCTCAGCCCCGGTAGTAAAGCAGCAGGCAGGCCACCAGGATCAGCAGCAGGATGAAGAGATTGACGTGGCGGGCATCTTCCTGCCGACGGCTGCGGCCACGGGCCAGCACCAGCACCACCAGGGTCAGCAGGCAGCAACCCCAGAGCCCACGCTCCAGCCAGGGGGTAAGCAGGGGGTCCCAGCTCTGGCGCACCTTGACGCCCCCATAGACCAGAAAGCCGTAAGCCACCTCTGGCCGGGCGAAGTGATAGAGGGAGAGCAGGGCGACAAAGCCGCCCCAGCAGAGGATCACCAGCCCCTGCAACACCCGTATCCAGCCATCCGGCCCCCGCCTGCGCTCCTTCACCTTCACCCCCGTCCAGCCGCCATGATCCATGCACGATGCATGGGGAAATCCCCGCAAGGGTCCGACATTTTTGCTTGTTTATCAAACCTGCGCGGGTAAGATGAACGGCTTAGTCTGCCATGGTGGGCCAACTGCGCCCGGGCCAGACCCCTAGTGTTGCAAATAGCGCTGCAAGAACAAGCTGGAGACAATATTTCGATGACGCACGCATCCGTAGTTGATGTGCTGGCCGGTAAGTATTCGGTCGGCACCACCCTGACTGTGAAAGGGTGGATCCGGACCCGCCGCGATTCCAAGGCGGGGATCTCATTTTTGGCCGTTTCCGATGGCTCCTGCTTCCATCCGGTGCAGGCCGTCGCCCCCAATACCCTGGCCAATTACGAGAATGAAGTGCAACGTCTGACCACAGCTTGCTCCGTCGAAGTGACCGGCACCGTGGTCGAGTCCCAGGGCAGCGGCCAGGCGTTCGAACTGCAGGCCACCGAGGTCAAGGTGGTGGGCTGGGTCGAAGATCCGGACACCTACCCCATGTCTGCCAAGCGCCACAGCATCGAGTACCTGCGCGAGCAGGGCCACCTGCGTGCCCGCACCAACATCGTCGGTGCCGTGACCCGGGTGCGCAACTGCCTCTCCCAGGCCATTCACCGCTTCTTCCACGAACAGGGCTACCTCTGGATCGCGGCGCCCCTCATCACCGCCTCCGACACCGAAGGGGCCGGCGAGATGTTCCGCGTCTCCACCCTGGACATGGAAAACCTGCCGCGCACCCCCGAAGGCAAGGTGGACTACGACAAGGACTTCTTCGGCAAGGAGACCTTCCTGACCGTGTCCGGCCAGCTGAACGTCGAAACCTACGCCTGCGCCCTGTCCAAGGTCTACACCTTCGGCCCGACCTTCCGCGCCGAAAACTCCAACACCAGCCGCCACCTGGCCGAGTTCTGGATGGTGGAGCCGGAAGTGGCCTTCGCCGATCTGGAAGACAACGCCGCCCTGGCCGAAGCCATGCTGAAGTACGTCTTCAACGCCGTGCTGACCGAGCGCCGCGACGATCTGGAGTTCTTCGCCCAGCACGTGGACAAGGACGCCATCGGCCGTCTGGAGCGCTTCGTCGCCTCCGACTTCGCCCAGATTGACTACACCGACGCCATCGACGTGCTGCAAAACTGTGGCAAGAGCTTCGAGTTCCCGGTCTCCTGGGGCATCGATCTCTCCTCCGAGCACGAGCGCTACCTGGCCGAGGAGCACTTCAAGTCCCCGGTGGTGGTGAAGAACTACCCGAAGGACATCAAGGCCTTCTACATGCGCCTCAACGACGACGGCAAGACCGTTGCCGCCATGGACGTGCTGGCCCCGGGGATCGGCGAGATCATCGGCGGCTCCCAGCGTGAAGAGCGTCTCGAGGTGCTGGATGCCCGTCTGGCCGAGATGGGTCTGAACAAGGAAGACTACTGGTGGTACCGCGATCTGCGTCGCTACGGCACCGTGCCCCACTCCGGCTTCGGTCTGGGCTTCGAACGCCTGGTGGTCTACGTGACCGGCATGGGCAACGTGCGCGACGTGATCCCCTTCCCCCGTACTCCCCGCACCGCCGAGTTCTAAGGCGACCCGCCCACTCGCACCGTGCAAAAGCCGACCCCCGGGGTCGGCTTTTTTTATGCCCGCCTCGCTCTTCCCGCCCCCGTTATTCCCGCCTTTTGCATGCCCAACCCTGTGCGCTCCCTCACCTTTCCCGTCATTTATCTGGTGTGCGCCAGGAAGCGGTCCCCTGTTCAAGGGCTGAACCGTAGTTTTTATGCACTTAAATCGGAAAAAAGCCGGTTGTTGAAGCAACTCAATTTTTTACCCCTTTAGGGGTGACAAAATATCCATTAACCCTTCAGGGGTAATTAATGACAGCGGATCCCGGGCAGCTGGCCGATGGGGACATGGATAAAACACACGAGGTAATGGAATGATCTTGATGGAATTTTTGGTGGTACTCGGTTGCTTGCTGCTGGGTACCCGCTTCGGGGGCATGGGGCTGGGTCTTATCAGCGGCATTGGTCTGTTCCTGCTGACCTTCGTCTTCGGCCTGGTGCCGGGCGAGCCGCCGGTACAGGTGATGCTGACCATACTGGCGGTCATTGGCTGCGCCGCCACCCTGCAGACCGCCGGCGGTCTCAACCTGATGATGCAGGTGGCCGAGCGTCTGCTGCGCCGCCACCCCCAGTACATCACCCTGCTGGCGCCGCTCACGACCTGGACCCTCACCTTCCTGTGCGGCACCGGCCACGTGGTCTACACCATGTTCCCCATCATCGCCGACATCGCGCTGCAGAAGAACATCCGCCCGGAGCGCCCCATGGCAGTGGCGTCCGTTGCCTCCCAGATGGCCATCTGCGCCTCGCCGGTCTCGGTGGCCGTGGTTTCCATGGTCTCCATCCTGGCGGCGGCTCACGGCGTGGGTCAGGCCTACGGTCTGCTCGACATCCTGATGGTCGCCATCCCCTCCTCTCTCACGGGGGTCATGATGGCGGCCCTGTGGAGCCTGCGCCGCGGCAAGGATCTGGACAAGGACGAGGAGTTCCAGGCCAAGATCAAGGACCCTGCCCAGCGGGACTTCATCTACGGCGGTGGTGAAACCCTGCTCAACACCAAGTTCCCGAAAGAGGCCTACTGGTCCACCTGGATCTTCTTCGCCGCCATCGCTGCCGTGGTGCTGCTGGGGGCCGATGAGGCGCTGCGCCCCGTCTTCACCATCAAGGAGAAGACGGGCCCCCTCTCCATGAACCTGGTGATCCAGATGATGATGCTGATCGCCGGCGCCATCATCCTGATGCGCTGCAAGGTCAAGCCGGGGGAGATCGCCAACGGCGCCGTCTTCAAGGCGGGCATGGTCGCCATCTTCTCCGTGTTCGGGGTCGCCTGGATGAGCGAAACCTTCTTCCAGGCCCACATGCCGCTGCTCAAGGAGACCCTGGCCCACGTGGTACAGGCCCAGCCCTGGACCTACGCCCTGGTGCTCTTCCTCATCTCCAAGCTGGTGAACAGCCAGGCCGCGGCGCTCACCGCCATCGCCCCCATGGGGCTGGCGCTGGGGGTCGAACCCAAACTGCTCATCGCCTTCCTGCCGGCGAGCTACGGCTACTTCGTGCTGCCGACCTACCCGAGCGATCTCGCCTGCATCGGTTTCGACCGCTCCGGCACCACCCGCATCGGCAAGTTCATCATCAACCACAGCTTCATCATTCCGGGCCTCATCGGGGTGGTGACCTCCTGTACCCTGGGCTTCATCCTGACCAGCATCCTGCTGTAACAGGCATCCAGTGCGAACGGCTCCCCCGTGGGAGCCGCTTTTTTATCCCCGCATCTCCGACCCGCGCTTTGCCATCGCCCCCCACTCTGGGTAGCATGACCCCTCTTTTCTTTGCGGAAATCCCCCATGTCTCGCGTCATCCTGCTCTGGAGCGGCGGCAAAGATGCTATGCAGGCCCTCTGCCACGCCCGGGAGTCGGGCCATCAGGTGGTGGCCCTGGTCACCTTTGCCCCGCCAGCGCCCCGCTTTCTCGCCCATCCTCTGTCACAGGTTCGCCGTCAGGCGGCGGCCCTCGCGCTGCCCCATCGGCTGGTCACCATCGAGGCGCCCTTCGATCTCGGTTATGAGCGGGCCCTGGCGGCATTGAAAGAGGAGTGGCAACTCGATGGGGTCGTCACCGGCGACATCGACAGCGTGGGGGGCGCGCCGAACTGGATCCGCGAGCGCTGTCGCCCCCTGAGGCTCACCGTTCACACCCCGCTCTGGCAGCAACCCCGCGAGGCGTTGCTGGCGGACCTGCTGGCCCGCGGCATCGTCGCCCACCTCTCCTGCGTCGATACCCGGGTACTGGCCCCCGAGTGGGTGGGGCGCAGGCTCGATGCTGGCACCCTCAGCGATCTGCAGCAACTGGCGGATCGGGATGGCTTCGATGCCTGCGGCGAGCAGGGGGAGTACCACACCATGGTGACCGACGGCCCCGGGTTTGCGGCGCCGCTGACGCTCGGCCACTGGCAGGTGGCGCGCCAGGAGCACCTCGCCTATCTGCTGGAGGACGAGGAATGACGTCTCACGAGGGCGACACATAAAAAACGGGAGGCGCTGGCCTCCCGTTTTGCTTGTCCTTAACGTTGACCTATTTGGCCAGCTTGCCCAGCACCCGCTTAAGCAGGCGGATGCGCGGCTCGATGCTCTCCAACAGCAGGAACTCCGCCTCCGAGTGGAAGCCGCCCCCATGGGGCCGAAGCCATCGAGGGACGGCACGCCTGCGGCCGCGGTGAAGTTGGCATCGGAGCCGCCACCGGCCTCCAGCCAGGTGAAGGGGACGCCCTCCTCCCTGCCTGCCGCCTCCACCAGTGCCATCAGGGCCTCGGTGTCGCCGCTCGGGCGCATCGCGGGCTTGAAGCTCTGGCGCGCCACCTCGACCCGGCAACCGGCGAGGAAGGGGTTGTTGGCCATGAAGGTGAGCCGGTCGTGCACCGCCTGCGCCTCTTCGTTGCGCCAGAAGCGCAAATCCACGATCGCCTCGGCAAAGTCGGGCACCACGTTGACGCCGGTGCCCCCCTGCACCACCCCCACGTTCATGGTGGTGCCGGTCTCCATGTTGACCTGTTCGTTGATGGCGAGCACCCAGTGGGCCAGCTCCGTGATGGCGGAAATCCCTTGTGCCAGGGCCGAGCCTGCATGGGAGGCCTTGCCGTGGAAGGTGATGCGGTACTTGGCATTGCCCTTGCGGGCGCTGATGAGATCCCCGCTCGGGCGGGCCGCCTCGGCCACCAGCACGCAGCCGCTCTGTTTGGCTTTTTTCACCAGCCATTCTTTGGACCAGGGGGAACCAATCTCCTCGTCGCAGTTGCAGCAGACCAGCACCTTGAGCCTGGCCAGCACGGCCGGGTCCAGCTCTTTCAAGGCATACCAGGTGGAGAGCAGGCCGCTCTTCATGTCCGAGACGCCGGGGCCAAACGCCTGATTGTCTTCGATTTTCAGCGGGCGTTTGGCCGCCGTCCCCTCGGGGAAGACGGTGTCCATGTGGCCCACCAGCATGACGTCGTAGTGATCCGCCCCCGGGGCATTGGTTGCCTCGAGGCAGGGGCCGCACTCGGCGGCGAACTGGTGGCGGGTCACCTGCCAGCCGATGGCCTCATATTTCTCGGTCATGATATCGGCGACCCGGGCCACCCCGGCCGGGGTGCGGGTGCCGCAGTCGAGGTTGATGAGCGGGGCCAGATCCGCCAGATAGGTATCGAGTGAAAACGGGCGCGTGAGGTCGTTCATTGTCTTCTCCATGGAACAATCTGCGTAAAACACAGACTGTTTTTGCAACGATAAGAGTGGGCGGGCACTCGGCGCCGCCTCGTCAACGGCGGTCGGCCAGCGTGGATCAACTGGCCGCCGCCTCTACACCAGAGCCTTTACATGAACAGCAGATAGTTGAGGAGCAGCGCCGTCACCAGGGCCCCCGCCATGGGCACGCTGGTGCGCTTGACCACCACGAAGGGAGAGACCTTGGCGATGCCCGCACAGGCGATGAGCACCGCCGCGATGGGGGAGACGGTGCGACCAATGCTGGAGGCGAGCTGCATCGGCAGCAGCATGGTCACCGCCGGCACGCCAAACTTGGCCGCCACGGCGGGGGCCAGGGAGGAGAAACTGAGGAAGGCCGCGTTGCCCGAGCCCATGATGACCGCCGCCACCATGATGAGCCCCACCATCACCAGGGTCATCAGACCGCTGCCGATGCCGGCATTGCTGGCCGAATGGAGCAGGGTGTCGATGGCGCCGATGGCCTTGAGGGATTCGGCGAAGAGCTCGGCACAGACGATGAGCGCCACCACGGGGCCGAACACCTTGCCCATGCCGTCGAGGAAGCTCGACAGCCCCGCGAAGGCGGTGCGCACCGAGCGGGTGCGCAGCAGCTCGCACAGCATGCCGATAAAGACCGACAGCAGCATGGCCACCTCCACGCTGACGCTGATGGTGGTCACCAGGAGCTTGGAGAAGGTCATCATCAGCACGAAGGGGATGATGGGCAGCAGGCCGTACCAGGTCGGCGCGGCCACCTCGTCTGCCCCTTTTTCGTCAAGCTCCGCGTGTTCGCCGCGATGCAGGGCCGGATCCCAGCCCTCCTGGCGGTCACAGTGCCGCTGCCAGAAGAAATGCAGCACCATGGTCACCAGCAACATGGGAGCCACCAGCCAGATCTGGTAGTCGACGAAATAACTGGTCGGATCCATGCCGGACTGGCCGGCGGAGAAGATGGCGTTGGTCTGGGTCGGGCCGATTTCGAACGCCTGGGAGGTGGCGATGACGCCGCAGGCGGAAGCCGGGCTGATGCCGAGGTTGCGCATCACCGGGTACATGGTGACCATCAACAGCAGGCCTAGGCCGGTGGCGGAGGTGACGAACAGGGAGACGAAGACCGCCACCAGGTAGCAGATGGCCAGCATCAGGTAGCTGGACTGGATGCCCGCCACCGGTTTGACCGCCACCCGCACCAGGGCCTGGGAGGCGCCGATATGGGACATGTAGGTGGCAAAGCCCGCCACCGCCATGATGGTGAGGCCAAGGCCCGCCGCACGGTAGGAGAAGATCCCCTTGAACACCTCAAACAGATCGAACAGGGCAAACCCGGTGCTCTTGTCGGCGGGCAGTATGGGGTGCAATCCCAGCCAGTAGGCGACGGTGAAGAGGGCCATGCCCGCCAGCGCCAGCACCGCCTGCGGGTTGTAATCCTTGATGATGCCGTAGACCACGGCGATCAGCACGAGCAAGACGAAGACGAGTTCCAAGGTGCACTCCTGACAAGATTATCGAGAAGCGCAATCTAGTGGGGGATCTCCCCTTTCCTCTTGATCACCATCAATAAAGATGGAAAAAGCAAACGGTTGTAGATTTTTACTCCAAAAATAAAACTAAAAACGACATTTAACATCACGAAACTGGATCTAGAATGCACCCCAGGGTATCCCTGACCGACAACCGCCACTTTGTTTGCGTTGGATCAACATCCCGCCGGGGTGAACTGGCCAAGATGCCCGTCGACACAGAGCGACCATTTCGCACCGGAGAGAGTTATGACAAACCAAGCCACCGCAGGCACCCCGACCTGCGACTGCAAGCTGTGGGACATCCTCGTCGAGTCTGCAAAGGAACGCACCACCATTCGTTACTCCAAACTGGCCAGGCAGGCCGGGCTGGAGCAGTGCCAGGATGAACTGCGCACCCTGCTGCAACGCATCCGCATGTATTGCACCGAAAATCACCTGCCCATTCTCTCCGCCATCGTGATGGATGACGTGGGCAAATACGCCGGCCTCTCCTCCAGCCTGCCGGATGCCCCCTGGGAGCGGGCACGGGTCTTCGATCACGAGTGGACCACCCTGCACTGAGTGCCGCCCCCTGAATCCGGAACGCGCCCATACCAGCAGGCGCGTTCTGGTTTTTGGCCCCCACCGTCTCTTCCCCGGCCCCAGCGGCCCCATCCAGCCAGGCCTGCTTCCCTGTGAGGCGCCCTGCCCCCTGTCGTCCTATCCGGCCAGGCGTGCAGCATAAGAGCCTCCTTCCCTCGGTCTCCCCCTTTGATGCCGCAGCGCATCCCGTCCCAGACCAGCGTGTGCTGGCGCGCGGCCCCCTCCCTTCTCCACTCGGCCTGACTGGTAAAACCAGCCCATCCGGCCATGAGCGTTGCCATGGGGGGGCCACAATGCCAGAATCGGGCCCTTGCACGATTTCAGGGCCGCCGGCCCGCAGACAAAGGATCCCCCATGGCCACCACCCTCTATGGCATCAAGAACTGCGACACCATCAAGAAGGCCCGCAAGTGGCTGGAGGAGGCGGGTATCGATTACCGCTTTCACGATCACCGCGCCGACGGTCTGAGCCCGGAACAGCTCGATCTCTGGCTCGCCAAGCTGGGCTGGGAAGCCCTGCTCAACACCCGTGGCACCACCTTCCGCGCCCTGCCGGAAGCAGAAAAACAGGGGCTCGACACCGCCAAGGCCCGTGACCTGCTGCTGGCCCACCCGGCCATGATCAAGCGCCCGCTGCTGGACCAGGACGGTACCCTGACCCTGGGCTTCAAGGCAGACCTCTATCAATCCCTCTTCTCCCGTTAACTTTTTCTGTTAAGGAACACCGATGTCGGACATCATCACACTGGCCAAGGATTTGATCAGCCGCCCCTCCGTGACCCCCCTGGATGAAGGGTGCCAGACCCTGATGGCGGAGCGCCTCGCGCGCCTGGGGTTCGTCATCGAACCCATGGTCTTTGAGGACACCACCAACCTCTGGGCACGCCGTGGCAGCGAGGGTCCCCTCTTCTGCTTCGCCGGCCACACCGACGTGGTACCCGCCGGCCCCCTGGAGAAGTGGGACACCCCGCCATTCGAGCCGACCATCAAGGACGGCATGCTCCATGGCCGGGGCGCCGCCGACATGAAGGGGTCCCTGGCCGCCATGGTGGTGGCGACCGAGCGCTTTGTGGCCGAGCACCCGGACCACAAGGGCTCCATCGCGTTTCTCATCACCTCGGATGAAGAGGGGCCCTTCATCAACGGCACGGTACGCGTCATCGACACCCTGGAGGCACGCAACGAGAAGATCCGCTGGTGCATCGTCGGCGAACCCTCCTCCACCGCCCAGGTCGGGGACGTGGTGAAGAACGGCCGTCGCGGCTCCATCACCGGCGATCTGCTGGTGCGCGGGGTGCAGGGCCACGTCGCCTACCCCCATCTGGCGGACAACCCTATCCACAAGGCGGCACCGGCGCTGGCGGAGCTCGCCGCCATCGAGTGGGACAAGGGCAACGTCTACTTCCCCCCCACCAGCTTCCAGATCGCCAACATCCAGGGCGGCACCGGCGCCTCCAACGTCATTCCGGGGGAGTTGCAGGTCCAGTTCAACTTCCGCTTCAGCACCGAGCTCACCGATGCGGCTATCCGCGAGCGGGTCGAGGCGCTGCTGACCCGTCACGGCCTGGACTTCGAGCTGAAGTGGACCCTCTCCGGCCAGCCCTTCCTGACGGACACCGGCGCCCTGCTGGAAGCCACCGTCGCCGCCGTGGCGGCAGTGAACGGCCAGCAGCCGGCCCTGCTCACCACGGGGGGCACGTCCGATGGGCGCTTCATCGCTCCCACCGGGGCGGAAGTCATCGAGCTCGGCCCGGTCAACGCCACCATCCACAAGGTGAACGAGTGCGTGAAGGCGGACGATCTGGATCTGCTGGCGGACATGTACCAAGGGGTGCTGGCACGACTGCTGGCATGAGCGGTGCTCCGGACAAGAGAGACCAGACCATGAATCAGGATCAACTGCTTGGGCTGGATGAGAGCCACCTCATCCTGGTGGGGCGCGGCCCCCATCGTCTGACCGCCGCCACCGCGGCGGCCTTCAACGACATGCAGGTGGCTGCCGCCCATGCCGGTTTCAACCTGCAGGCGGCCTCCAGCTGGCGCGGCTTCGAGCGCCAGCTCGCCATCTGGAACGGCAAATGGCGCGGGGAGCGCCCTCTGCTGGATGCGCACAACCAGCCCCTCGATGCCCTGCAACTGGGCGAGACCGAGCGACTGCACGCCATCCTGCACTGGAGCGCCCTGCCCGGCACCAGCCGCCATCACTGGGGCACGGATCTCGACATCTACGATCCGGACTGCCTGCCCGCCGGCACCCGGCTCGCGCTGGAACCCTGGGAGTACGAGGCGGGCGGCTGGTTTGCCGATTTGCGCGAATGGCTGGACGATCACATGAACGACTTCGGCTTCTTCCTGCCCTATGCAAAAGGGGAGCAACCGGATCAGGGGGTGGCCTACGAGCCCTGGCACCTGAGCTTCGCGCCCGAATCCGACGGGCTGGCCCTGGATCCGGCGGCGCTGGCGCTTTGTCTGGAACGGGCGGATATTGAAGGCAAGGAGTGCATCCTGGCTCATCTCGACGAGATCCTGGCCCGCTATGTCACCCCGGCACACCACGAAAGGAGATTCTGATGAGCTTGTGGTTATGGATAGGCTTGCCGCTGCTGTTTTTGCTCGGCCTGTTTCTCAACGCCATCAAGGACATGAAGCAGCTCGAGAAACAGCTGCCCAAGTACAAGGACAAGATCCGGGAGGTCAAGGACGACGAGGACGACTGACCCCCTCGCAGGAGCCCGTCGGCGCTCCTGCACCCTTCCCGTCCACGGTATTTTTTCGCCCTCTGCCGCCCCCTGAGCCGGCACTGAAAGCTCCATCCATTGCCCCCTTTCCCTTCGCTTTCCCGCGCGGGCACGCCGCCCTCGCCCTGCTTGAAAACTGCGCAACAAACGTAAAAAACTGCAAAACAATGCACAATTAAGCCACACAAAGGGGGTCAATCTGCATATAATGTGCCTGTTTTGCAGCCCGCCATAAGGAGTTCGCCATTGGATGCCACCACCGTCAACAGTTTCTTCTTCATCGGTGCCCTGTTGGTGGGCGCCAGTGTCCTGTTGAGCGCGCTCTCCTCCAGAGTCGGCATCCCCATCCTGGTCATCTTCCTCGCCGTCGGCATGCTGGCGGGTGAGGATGGTCCCGGCGGCATCCACTTCGCCGACTACTCGGTCGCCTACCTGGTTGGCAACCTGGCACTGGCCATCATTCTGCTGGACGGCGGCATGCGCACCCGGGTCTCCTCCTTTCGGGTCGCGCTCTGGCCCGCGCTCTCGCTGGCCACGGTCGGGGTGGCCATCACCACCGGCCTCACGGGCCTCGCCGCCGCCTGGCTGTTCGACCTCAACCTGATGCAGGGGATGCTCATCGGTGCCATCGTCGGCTCCACCGATGCGGCGGCAGTCTTCTCCCTACTCGGCGGGCGCAGCCTTAACGAGCGGGTCAGCGCCACCCTGGAGATAGAGTCGGGCAGCAACGACCCCATGGCGGTCTTTCTCACCGTCACCCTGATCGAGGTGCTGGCCACCGCCCAGCAGGGGCTGGATGCCGGCTTCCTGCTGTTGCAACTCGTCAAGCAGTTTGGTCTGGGCGCTGGCATCGGCCTTGCGGGGGGCTGGCTGCTGTGGAAACTCATCAACACCGCTCGCCTCGCCCCCGGTCTCTATCCCCTGCTCACGGTGAGCGGCGGCCTGCTCATCTTCGCCCTCACCACGGCGGTGGGGGGCAGCGGCATCCTCGCCATCTACCTCACCGGCCTGCTGCTTGGCAACCTCTCCCTGCGCAGCCGCAGTACCACCCTCTCCGTGCTGGACGGCCTGACCTGGCTCAGCCAGATCGGCATGTTCCTGGTGCTGGGGCTGCTCGCCTCTCCCCACAAGTTGCTGCCCATCGCCCTGCCGGCGCTGGCTCTGGCCATGTGGATGATCCTGTTTGCCCGTCCGGTGTCGGTCTGGATTGGACTGCTACCGTTCAAGAACTTCGCGCCGCGCGAGCGCTGGTTCATCTCCTGGGTGGGGCTGCGCGGCGCCGTGCCCATCATCCTGGCGGTCTTCCCCATGATGGCGGGGCTGCCCAATGCCCAGCTCTACTTCAATGTCGCCTTCTTCGTGGTGCTGGTTTCGCTCATCCTGCAGGGCAGCTCGCTGCCGCTGGCATCAAAGCTGGCGCGAGTGGAGGTGCCCGCACCGCCCTCTCCCATCAACCGCTCTGGGCTGGAAATCGATCTCGACAGCCAGTGGGAAACCTTCGTCTATCGCCTGAGCGCCGAGAAGTGGTGCATCGGTTCGCCCTTGCGGGAGCTGCGCATGCCCCAAGGCACCCGCATCTGCGCCCTGTTCCGCGGCCAGGAGCTGCTCCACCCCTCGGGCAGTACCTGCCTGCAATCCGATGACATCCTCTGCGTCATCGGCCACGAGCACGACCTGCCCGCCCTCGGTCAGCTCTTCAGCCAGGCGCCGGAGCAGGATCTGGGCCCGCGCTTCTTCGGTGACTTCCTGCTGGAGGCCAACGCCAGGCTGGTGGATCTCGCCCCGCTCTACGGGCTGGATGTGAGCGAGGTGGCGGATCAGAGCCTCGGCGATTTTATTGCCCATCAGTTGGGCGATAATCTGGTGGTCGGTGACCATGTCGCCTGGCAGGGACTGCTCTGGACGGTGGCGGAAATGGAAGAGGGTGAACCCCGCAAGATAGGGGTACGCTTCCTGGAAGAAGACCCCGTCTAGGCGCCGGCCATCGTAGCCCGCATTTGTGTGAGAAGGGAGTGAACCATGCCTTATCAAACCCTGTTGTCCGGTCTGTATCCTCCCTCGCCCAAGCTGGGCCTCATCGAGGGTTTCTTTGGCAAGGGCTGGAGCTGGGAAGCCCGTGCCCGCTACGCCCAGTGGCTGCCCCGCCACGGCTATGGCTTCTACCTCTACGCCCCCAAGGAAGACGGCTACCTGCGCAAGCACTGGGCCACACCCTGGCCCGCCGACCAGCTTGAAGCCCTGTGCCAGCTCGCCCGCCAGTGCCGGGAGAACGGTCTGGCCTTCGGGGTGGGCCTGAGCCCCATGGGGGCCCATCACGACTATGCCCGCCAGCGACCCGCCCTGCTGGAGAAGGTGAGGCTCATCGAGGAGGCGCTCAAGCCCGATATCCTGGCGATCCTGTTTGACGACATGAAGGGGGACACCCCGGATCTCGCCCACTGGCAGCTCACCATCGCCCACGACATCGCGGCCCACACCGACGCAGGCCGCCTGCTGTTCTGCCCCAGCTACTACAGCACGGATCCGGTGCTGGAGAAGGTGTTCGGTGCCATGCCCCCCCACTATCTGCAGGATCTGGGTCAGGGGCTCGACAGGCGCATCGATGTCTTCTGGACCGGCCCCAAAGTCTGCTCCACCGAGTATCCGGCTGCCCACCTCAAACAGGCCGCCGACTGGCTCCATCGCAAGCCCTTCCTGTGGGACAACTATCCGGTCAATGACGGCAGCAAGGCGAGCAGCTTCCTGCACCTGCGCGCCTTCGAAAACCGTCCGGCAGAGCTGGCGGATCTCGTGAGCGGCCATGCGGTCAATCCCATGAAGCAGGCGGCCCTCTCGGCACTGCCGCTCGCCACCCTGCCCATGAGCTACAAGCTCGGCAAGCAGTACGATCCTGACAAGACGCTGCACGCCTCCCTCAACGCCACCTGCGGGCCGCAGATCTCCGCCATGATCCAGGCAGACCTGCCGCTCTTCCAGGACATCGGTCTGGCCCAGCTCACCCCCGAGCAGATCATCCATCTCAAGAGCCGCTACCTGCCGTTCCAGGATCAGGCCTGCGTGAACGAGATCCTGCGCTGGCTGGCCGGGGAGTACGTGTTCGATCCGGACTGCCTGACCGACTGACCTCATGAGTCCATGAAAAGTGGGTTCATAAAAAAACGGGCCCATGTAAAAGGCCACCTCCCGGGCAGGGAGGTGGCCTTTTTGCATCATCTCTCTTCAGGTGCCCCATGGCGTCACATAGGGCGGCAGATTGAGCGGGTGTTTAACCGAAGGCCAGCCAGACCCCGACAAACAGCATGAGAGAGCCCGCGATCCGGTTCATCAGAGTGACATTGCCGCTCTTGGCGAGGAAATGGCGCAAGGTGCGGCCACCGCTGGCATAGAGCATCAGGCAGGAGAACTCGATGACCAGGATGAGCGCGACCAGGGCCCCTATCTGGGGTGCCATCGGCTTGGCCGCATTGATGAAGGGGGGCAGCAGGGAGACCATGAAGGCCCACCCCTTGGGGTTGGCGATGGCGGTCACGAAACCCTGCACGGCCAGTCCCATGGGGCTGGTCTGCTGGCCCGCCGAGAGATCCGCCGGGATGGCCATCTTGCCCTTGGCCTGCCACATCTGGATGCCAAGCCAGACCAGGTAGGCGCCACCTACATATTTGAATGCAGAGAACAGGGCCGGGTAGTTGAGCATGACTGCCGCCACCCCGACCACCGACAGCACGGAGACCAGGCCGACGCCGACAAGCTCCCCCCACATCATGTGCAGGGTACGGCGCACCCCCAGACTCATGCCCAAGGTCATCGCCAGGGTCATGCACATACCGGGGGTTACTGAGACAAAAAAGAACGTGGGAATAAAGAGCGCCAAGATGGCGGGATCAATCCAGTCGGACACACTACACCTCCAGGGTAACAAGCAGACGATCTTGCCTATCACACTCTTTTAACACAAGAAAAACCTTTTCATTCAGCAAGAATTCAGCATTAAAAAACCTGTGACAAGGATTGTCGCGCCTGTGTAAGATGCCGCCTCACTCCTCTTTCGGGTTAGGATCTTTCATGTCATTGAATAATCTGTCCATTCGTCTTCAAGTGCTTATCCCTCTCCTGCTCGCCAGCCTGTTGATGCTGCTGATGGCCGTGATCAGCAAACAGGAAATCGACGGTGCCATTCAGGACATGAATGAAACCACCGCCAGCGTCACCCGCCACAAGGACGACATCGCGGCCCTGATCCACGCCACCTACCGGCTGCGCACCAACGCCATCTACGGCCTGTACGATGAGGCCCTCTTCTCCCAGTTGCCGGCCCAGCTCTCCGCCGCCGAACAGGAGATTGGCGCCATCCTGACCAGACTGGTTGTCACCGGTGCCGAGCAGGACAACCGTCAGGTCGCGGCCGCCCTGCAGGCCTACCTCGGCCATACCCGCAGCAGCATGCTGCCCCTGCTGACCGCCAAGTACCAAGGCAGTGGCGATCCCGCCGCCTATGAGCAGGCCCGCCTGCACTTTCGCGATCTGGGGGAGGCGCTCATCAAGCAGATCGATGCCATGTCCGTCCACATCAATCAGCTGACCCAGACTGAGATTGCCGAGGAGCAGGCCCACTACCGCACGACCCTGCTGCGCACCCTGCTGCTGATGGGGGGCACCCTGATCGCGGCCCTGCTGGGTGGCTGGTGGATCTCCGGGCGCATCGTGCAGCCCATCGGCCAGTTGCAGGAGGTGATGCACGCCGTCGCCCTCGGCCGCTTCAACGTGCGTGCCAATGCCGAAGGCAACAACGAGCTGGGCCAGCTCGCCAGGGATATCAACCGGACCCTGAGCCAGCTTGCCAACACCATCCAGACCCTGACCGGCATCAGCGGCAATGTGGCCTCCGCCGCCACCGAGCTTGCCGCTGTGATGACCCAGGCAGAGGTCAACGCCCAGCAGCAGCGCGGTGAGACCGAACAGGTGGCCTCCGCCGTCACCGAGCTGGCCAGCACCGCCGACAACGTCAACCACAACGCCGCCCTGGCCGACGAGCTGGCCCGGGATGCCAACAGTCGGGTCGAGCAGGGGCTGGCCCTGTTTGCCGAAAGCATCGAGGCCAACGGCCGCATGGCGGGCAGTCTGGAGAACGCCGCGACTGTGGTGGCCAGGCTCAAGTCCCAGTCCGAGCAGATCGGCAAGGTGATCGAAGTCATTCAGAGCATTTCGGAGCAGACCAACCTGCTGGCCCTCAACGCCGCCATCGAGGCGGCCCGCGCCGGTGAAAGCGGCCGCGGCTTTGCGGTGGTGGCCGACGAAGTGCGCCTGCTGGCCGCCCGTACCCAGGACTCCACCAAGGAGATCCAGGCCATCATCGAACAGTTGCAGAGCCAGTCCCTCTCCGCCAACAGCGGCGTGCAGCAGACCCTGGAGATCCTCGGCCACAACCAGCAGCTCTCCGCCGAGGTACAGGCCTTGCTGGGGGGCATCACGGACGCGGTCAACCAGATCAACGGTGCCAACGCCCAGGTGGCGACCGCGGCAGAACAACAATCCTGCGTCACCGCCGACATCAGCCGCAACCTCACCAACATCCACGAGATCGTGAACCAGAACGCTGCCGGCATCAGCCAAAGTGCCGCCGCTAGTCACGAACTGTCACAGCTCGCCGAGCAGCAGCGCAGGCAGCTCGCCCAGTTCCAGCTCTGATCCCGAGAGGGTCTCTTCGATACCGCGGGGCCCGGCGCTGGCCCCGCACTTGCCCCTCCCCCTTCACGCCTCCTGTTTAAAACGGGTTTTTGCCATCAAGGTGTCATTGGGGGCTGGGCTGCATTCGCAAATGTGGGTATGGTAGAGGCACGTCACTCCCCCTCATCGAGAGATCATCATGAGCCTGAAGTTCAAGAAACCCGCTTTTATCATGCTCGGCCTCATCGCCCTGCTCTCCGCACTCTGGCTCGATTTCTATCTGCCGGAGCACACCATCGCCACCATCACCGGGGTGGAGGTGAAGCGCACCGACAAGGATGGCCCCATCAGCCAGAAGAACCCGGCTGACGGCCCCACCACCGACGTCTATTACATCTACACCGAGCGCCCCGGCGAGAAGATCCGGGTGTTTCGCAATGAAGACACCGAATGGGGCTGGCCCTTCTACTTCAAGTTCAACGCCGCCGACGTCCAGGCCAAGGCCAAGTCCATGGAGTTCGAAAAACGCCTGGCCATCATCACCTCCTACGGCTGGCGCGTGAACATGTTCTCCATGTTCCCCAACGTCACCAAGATCGCGAGCACCGAGCCGGATGCCTCCACCTGGAGCTTCTTCCGCTGGTTCTGGTTCGGTGTCTGGGCCCTGGTGATGGGCAAGGCGGCCATCGCCACCTGGCGCTACTTCGATCGCCTCGAGGACGAGATATGAGCGAGCCGAGCAAGACCCGCACCAGCTTCTATCGCCGGCTCTACGTGGCTCACCTCATCAGTCAGGGCACGGACACCGTGCCCGCCATCATGGAGGCGACCGGCATGCCGCGCCGCACCGCCCAGGACACCCTCAGCGCCCTGGCTGAGCTCGACATCCAGTGCGCCTTCGAGCAGACCGAGGGGGCTCGCCATCTGCAGGGGCACTACCGCATCAGTGACTGGGGGCCCATCAATCCGGCCTGGATTGCCGCGCAGCTTCCCGTTATCAGGCAGACCCTGGGGTATCCCTGACACCCCGGGCCCTGCTCTGCCTCCCATAGAGAAGGGGCCAGCCTTGCGGCTGTCCCCTTTCTTGTCTGGCCTGATATCCCGTTGCCCTCCCCCGGGCTCACTCCCCTTCGTCGAAAGACGCTTCCGGCAGCGGCTCCGCCGACTCACCCCGGGTACAGTCGATGATGGAGCGCTTGGGATTGTTGGGGTCGCGCAGCAACAGGGGGGCCATCCCCTCGTCATGCAGCCTCTCGTCGGAAAATTCGCTGCCATAGGCGTTGTGGGTCAGCCTGCGAGCATTGGCGATGGGGGTATCCACGAAGAGGGCATGTACCTCGAAGGTGGAGGCCGGCACCAGGAAACCGACGATGGGCAGGCCATGCAACTCCTGATGGACCTTGTACCAGGCAAAGCCCTCGCTCACCTTGTCAGGGGTATACATGGCGAGCTGCGGATTGGCCGGGCGCCCGGTCTCGATGTCGAGATGAAGGGTATCCAGCTCGCAGGTCGCCAGCCCCTGCCACATCTTCTCGAACGGGGTCGCGCAACCCGTCAGTTGCATGCATGTCAGCAGCGCCAACGTCCCTTTCCACATTCCCAACCCCTTATCCGATGTCCAGGATGTCAACCAAATGAGCGCAGTCGCTGCACCAGCAACTCGATGAAACCGACCCTGTCGAGCCCCAGCAGCACCAGGGCATTGGCCGGTTTGCCGGTCAGGTCGTAGCGATCCACCACCGTCCTGCCCAGGGTATGGGTCCCGCCGGTTTCGATATCGACCCGGCACTCCACCCCGTGAAACAGGGAGGGCGCCAGCAGCCAGGCGATGGTACAGGGGTCATGGAGCGGCGCGCCAGCAAATCCCCACTTGGGATCCCGATGATAGATCATGAAAAAGTCGAGCAGCTGTGCCACGCACTGCGCCACCGGGTTGGGAATGGCGCGTACCCGCTCGATATCCTCGTCCATCACCTGGGCCTCGTGGGTCACGTCCAGCCCGCACATGGTGATGGGCAGCCCCGACTTGAAGACCATATCGGCCGCTTCGGGATCCACATAAATATTGAATTCCGCCGCGGGGGTCCAGTTGCCCGCACCGGCGGCGCCCCCCATCAGTACGATGCGGGCGATCTTCTGCTTGAGCTCGGGGTGGGCCGCCAGCAAGAGGGCAATGTTGGTGAGCGGCCCGGTCGGCACCAGGGTGACCGGCTCCGGGCTCTCGCGCAGACATCTTGCCATCAGTTCAAGGGCGCTCATCGCCCAGGGAGCAAAGGCGGGATCCGGCAGCTCTGGGCCGTCCAGCCCCGATTCGCCGTGGACGTTGTCGGCGATGATGAGCTCACGGGCCAGCGGCTTGGCTGCCCCCGCCGCCACCGGGATGTCGTCGCGGCCGAGCAGGGTCAGGATGCGCAGGGCATTGTTGAGGGTCTTGTCCGGGGTCTGGTTGCCCGCGCTGGTGGTGACCGCCAGCACCTTCAGCTCGGGGCTCGCCAGCGCCAGAATAAGGGCGATGGCATCATCGTGGCCGGGATCGCAATCGAGAATAACGGGCAACGCCATGGACAGACTCCTTACAACATGACAGGGAGCCATACCTTAGCAAGAGATGGCCAGATGAACTCAGGAGGGAGTCACAAAACGCCTCAACCAACGAGATCAAGTACTTGGCGACAGGCCTTGGGAGCGGACACCCAGATTCGCCGCGCCGCCATCGTTCGGGTATGATCCCTCCCCCTTCATCGTCCGGTTGCCCCATGTCCGCCATCATCGACACCTTTGTTGCTCCGCCCTGCGCCGCCACCATCGAGATCCTGTTTGAGGATGCGCATCTGCTGCTCATCAACAAGCCGAGCGGCCTGCTGAGCCTCTCGGGCAAGAACCCGCAGAACCTCGATTCGGTCCATTACCGGCTGGTACAGGATTACCCCGGCTGCACCCTGGTGCACCGCCTCGACTTTGGCACCTCGGGCGTCATGGTGGTGGCCAGAAACAAGAGCATCAACGCCCTGCTCTGCCACCAGTTCAGCCAGCGCACCGTGAGCAAGGCTTACGAGGCACTGCTCTGCGGCCATCTGGCGGCGGATGAGGGCGTCATCGACGCATCCATTGCCAAGGATCCGGCGCTGTTCCCGCTGATGAGCATCTGCGCCGCCAGCGGCAAGCCCGCCCGCTCACGCTATCGGGTAATGGAGCGGCTCACCCTGGAGGGGGCAGGCCAGCCGGTGCCATTGACCCGGGTCAGGCTGGTACCGGAAACCGGGCGCACCCACCAGCTGCGCATCCACAGCCAGTGGCTGGGCCATCCCATCCTGGGATGCGATCTCTATGGCGGCCTGCTCCCGCCCGGCTGCGAACGAGCCCCCAGACTGATGCTGCACGCCAGTGAACTCGGTTTTGTGCACCCGGTGAGCGGCGAAGCGGTACAGATCCGCTGTGAGGCACCCTTTGCGCAGGCACTGGCGGCCATGACGGTGCAACAGGAGTAACGAAGAAGGGGGAAAGCAGGGCCAGGAAGGCAAAAGGGGCAAACGGCGGATAAAGATAGGGGCCGCGCTTTCGCAACGGCCCCCATCCCCCACTCGGTACTCTTTGTTACAAAGAGGGCTATCAGATCAGCTTGCGGGCGGCGCCCAGCACGATCTTGATGGCATCAGATTCGGTTTTCGCCATGGTTTCGGCGTTCGGGATTTCCTGCTGGGTACGGTTCACGATGACACCAGCCACCATGCCCGCACGCAGGCCCTGGCTGGTACACATGGTCAGCAGGGTCGCGGACTCCATCTCGTAGTTCAGCACGCCCATGGCTTGCCACTCTTTCATGGAACCCTGGAAACGTTGTACCACGCGGCCGGATACGGTGTCGTAACGCTCCTGACCCGGGTAGAAGGTATCGGAAGAAGCAGTGACGCCCACATGCAGCTTGGAGCCCAGCTCTTTGGCGGTGTTGACCAGCGCAGTGGTGCAGTCGAAGTCGGCCACTGCCGGGAACTCCATCGGCGCGAAGTGCAGGCTGGCACCGTCGAGGCGCACGGAGCCGGTGGTGACGATCACGTCGCCCACGTTCAGGTGCGGCTGGATGGCGCCGGTGGTGCCGATGCGCAGGAAGGTACGAATACCCAGCTGGGCCAGCTCTTCCACCGCGATGGAGGTGGACGGGCCACCAATACCGGTGGAGCAGATGATCACGGCCTTGCCGTCCATCTCGCCGCGCCAGGTGGTGAATTCACGATGGCTGGCCAGGTGCACCGGGTTGTCCAACAGCTCTGCGATGCGCTTCACGCGCTCGGGGTCACCGGGGACGATCGCCAGGGTGGCGCCTTGCAGATCCGCTTTTTTCAAACCCAAGTGAAATACATCAGACATAGTGGACTCCTGGTTGCGCCCCGCCGCATGGCAGCCGAGTGCAGTTAAGGTGATTCTTTACGGTACTTTCAAGCCGGTGTCCCCTCATCCGGGGAGGCGCCAACTATGGTCGAAAGCGCTTTCCAATTCCTTGATGCGCCTCACACTTCTGCGCTTCAAAGCTGACAAAAATGGCGCGAAACGTTTGCTAAGATGATGAATTTCTTGAAAAACGTTTTTACGTTCCTTTTGCACTCCCATCCCTTGTCAAGCCTTGAGCGACCGTCCATTTAAAGAGCGCGATCGAGTCCACAAAGTTGCAAACGAGATACCATTGACCCCTTCTCTTCCCCTCCGACGCTGTTATGTTGGCGCCCGAATACCACTTAATGGCTAATCATACGGAGTCCATCATGGCGACATTCAAGTTCTACATTCCCGCAATCAACCTGATGGGGGCGGGCTGTCTGCAGGAGGCGGCAGCAGATATCCAGGGACATGGCTATCGCAAGGCGCTCATCGTCACCGACAAGATCCTGGGCCAGATTGGCGTGGTGGGCCGGCTCGCCGCCCTCCTGGCCGAGCACGGCATCGATGCCGTGGTGTTCGACGAGACCAGACCCAATCCCACCGTGGCCAACGTCGAGGCGGGTCTTGCGATGATCCGGGCCCACGGCTGTGACTGCGTCATTTCGCTCGGCGGCGGCTCACCCCACGACTGCGCCAAGGGCATCGCCCTGGTAGCCGCCAATGGGGGCAGCATCAAGGATTACGAGGGGGTGGATCGCTCCGCCAAGCCGCAGTTGCCGCTCATCGCCATCAATACCACCGCCGGCACCGCCTCCGAGATGACCCGTTTTTGCATCATTACCGACGAATCCCGTCAGGTGAAAATGGCCATCATCGACAAGCACGTCACGCCGCTGATGTCGGTCAACGACCCGGAACTGATGCTGGCCAAGCCCGCCGGCCTCACCGCCGCCACCGGCATGGATGCCCTGACCCACGCCATCGAGGCCTATGTCTCCACCGCCGCCACCCCGGTCACCGATGCCAGCGCCGTGATGGCCATCGCACTGATTGCCGAACACCTTCGCACCGCCGTGCATCAGGGGGAGGATCTCCATGCCCGTGAGCAGATAGCCTATGCACAGTTCCTGGCCGGCATGGCCTTCAACAACGCAAGCCTGGGCTATGTGCACGCCATGGCTCACCAGCTCGGCGGCTTCTACGACCTGCCCCACGGGGTGTGCAATGCGGTGCTGCTGCCCCATGTCCAGGCCTACAACGCCCGGGTGTGCGCCGGTCGGCTCAAGGATGTGGCCCGTCATATGGGGGTGGATGTGAGCGCCATGAGCGATGGGCAGGGTGCGGCGGCAGCCATTGACGCCATCCGGCAACTGGCTCGCGACGTCAAGATCCCCGCCGGTCTGGAGCAGCTCGGGGTCAGGGCCGACGACCTCGACGTGCTGGCCAACAATGCGCTCAAGGATGCCTGTGGTCTCACCAACCCCAGGCAGGCGACTCACGCGGAGATCGTCGCCATCTTCCGCGCCGCCATGTAAGGGGGCAAGATCTGCCAGGGCCGCCACGCGGCCCTTTTTATTGGCTGATGGATCAATGGCTTTTTACTTCCGCACGGGGAGTGGGTATGATTTGCCGAGCTAAAAAGACTGTATGGATGATCTGAACCCGATATGCGGATGAAACACCTGATTGCCGCGGCCCTGACCGCCCTCACCCTGTCCGGTTGCAGCCTGGTCTATCGCATCGATATTCCCCAGGGCAACTATGTGGAACAAAAGCAGGTCGACAAGCTGCGCCAGGGCATGACCCGCGAACAGGTCGAGTTCGTGCTGGGTTCTCCCATGTTGCGCGACAGCTTTGACCCCAACACCTGGTACTACCTCTATGAGTTCCAGCCCGGTCGGGGCGACAAGGAGCGCAAGGAGCTGACCCTCAACTTCGTGGGTGACAGACTGGCCACCGTGACCGGTGATTTCCCTCTCCCTGCCGCCTTCACCACACCGCTCTAGATGACATTACAAAACCGGCTTCTGCCGGTTTTGTTCTCTCTGGCCCCGGTGATGTCGCCGGGCCACACTCTGGATGCCTCATTGCCCCGAGGAGATCATCATGAGTCGATTCCTGATTGCCGGCGCCACCGGTCTGATTGGCAAAGCCTTGCTGCGCGAGCTGGGGACGGAGCACGACCTCCTCCTGCTCTGCCGCAAACCGGGCGATCCCGCTCCGGGACGCACCTGGCTGCCCACCTCGTTCGACGCGCTGGACAGATTGACGCTGCCCTCCCCTGTAGACATTGCCTTCTGCTGCCTTGGCACCACCCGCAAGGATGCCGGCTCGGCCGAGGCATTTCGCCGGGTCGATCTCGGCTATGTGCTGGCCTTTGCCGCGCTCGCCCGTCGCCACGGCTGCCGCCGCCTGCTGGTGGTCTCCAGTCTGGGCGCCAACCCGGGTTCCCCTGCCCTCTATCCCCGCACCAAGGGCGAGATGGAGCAGGCCCTGCTGGCCCAGGAGTGGCAGCGGCTCGTCATCCTGCGCCCGGCCATGCTGCTCGGCCATCGCGAACCTGCGCGCCGTTCGGAGCAGATCATCCAGGCCATCTATCCGCTGGTAAAGCCCCTGCTGCGCGGTTCGCTGCGCCGCTGGCGTGCCATCGAGGCCAGTCAGGTGGCGCACGCCATGGCGCGCCTTGCCATCCAGGAGAGCGGGATAGAGACAGTGGAAAACGAGCGCCTGCTCACCCTGTGATGCCCTGTGCCGGGCGAGACGATCACAAAGGGGCGCCACGGCGCCCCTTGTCACAGCCCATCACCCGTCAGGTGCCGGCATCGTCTCGCTTGCGGTGCACATCGGGCCGCCCGCCGGTGACCACATCGGCACGCCCCTCTTCCTTGGCTTTTTCCGCACGCTTCTTGCGCATCTCCTTGGGATCGGCGATGAGAGGGCGGTAGATTTCGATGCGATCCCCCTCCTGCACCGACTCTGTGCCCTTCACCGGACGGCTGTAGATACCGAACTTGTTGACCGACAGGTCGATCTCCGGGTGCTTTTGCAGGATGCCGGACTGTTCGATGGCCGCCAGCACGCTGGTCTCGGGCGCGACCCGGATGCACAGCACCGTCTGCCGCTCGGGCAGGGCATAGGCCACTTCGATATTGAGGAGATCAGACACCGTAAACCACCTTGGCACGATTGGAGAAGGCAAGCACCATGGAGCTCACCAGCTCGCGGAAGATCTGGCCAAAGGCCAGCTCAATGAGCTTGGAGGTGAACTCGAAGTCGAGATCGAACTCCACCTTGCAGGCATCCACGTCCAGGGGTGTGAAGGTCCACCATCCCGCCAGCTTGCTGAAAGGCCCCTCCACCAGCTCCATCTTGATGGTGCGATTGGCATCAAGCTGGTTGCGCGTGGTAAAGGTCTTGGCGATACCTGCCTTGGCCACATCGACCGAGGCCATCATGTAGTCTTCACCTGACTCGTGAACACGGCTGCCGACACAGCCAGGCAGGAACTCAGGATAGGCATCAACATCATTGACCAGCCGGAACATCTGTTCCGCGCTGAACATCACCAGGGCACTGCGAGTAATACGGGGCATGGGTTTTCCTCATCCAATCGGCCCGATTTTATCACCTTGTCAGCCAAAATCACCGCCGAAACTGTTCGCGGGTCACCAAGCAGGGCAATCGCACACTTTCCGGCCAGTGTGGTCCGCTCTCGCCCCGCCCTTCCCTCAAAATCGTCATCGAACTGCTCACAAAGCCGCCACTCGGAGCGCTGTGCGTTTTACAGCCGCCGCCACCCACGTATAATGCGCCTTCCTAAACATTGCCTAAGGCCCCCGTCATGAGCAAAAAGAACAGTAAAAACAAAGCCGGGTCCAGCACCATTGCACTCAACAGAACCGCCCGTCACGAGTACTTCATCGAAGAGCGCGTGGAAGCCGGCCTGTCCCTGCAAGGGTGGGAAGTGAAGTCCCTGCGGGCGGGCAAGGCCAACATCAGCGAAGCCTATGTCATCTTCATGCAGGGAGAAGCCTTCCTGTTCGGCTCCAGCTTCCTGCCGCTGAACGCCGCCTCCAGCCACGTGGTATGCGATCCGACCCGCACCCGCAAATTGCTGCTCAGTCGCCGTGAACTCGACAAGCTCGAGAGCCTGACCGCTCGTCAGGGCTACACCATAGTGCCGCTGGCCCTCTACTGGAAAGCGTGCTGGGTCAAGGTCGAGATCGGCCTGGTGAAAGGCAAGAAAGAGCACGACAAGCGGGAAGACACCAAGGCACGGGAATGGGACCGTGAGAAGGCCCGCATCATGAAGAACAAGCACCGCGGTTGATTGTGCGCCGCCGGCCCCCATGCGGCGACCAATAAACCAGCAATCGACCGGCCAAGGCCGGTCGATTGCCATCAACGCCTTGCCATGACAGGATTTTTGCGTACAATCCCTTTTGACAACTTGGGGCTGATTCTGGATTCGACAAGATTCACGAAACCCAAGGTGCATGCCGAGGTGCGGTAGGCCTCGTTAATAAACCGCAAAAAAATAGTCGCAAACGACGAAAACTACGCACTCGCAGCTTAATAACCTGCGCTGAGCCCTTCTCCCCTAGCTTGCCTGTGTCCTAGGGAAATGGAAGGTCATCCTTCACAGGATCGTGTGGAAGTCCTGCTCGGGGCGGAAGCATTAAAACCAATCGAGCTAGTCAATGCGTGGCGTGTCTCTCCGCAGCGTGTTGGCGAATGTAAAGAGTGACTAAGCATGTAGTACCGAGGATGTAGTAATTTTGGACGGGGGTTCAAATCCCCCCAGCTCCACCACCTTCTAAAGCCCTGATTCGTCAGGGCTTTTTCTTTATGGCTGGTCAGGGGGTGACACACTGAGGTGTCACATATGCTCTATCCCGGTCTCATCAAAAACCGCTGTGGTGTCTACTGCTACCGCCTGATCTTCCCCCCATCCCTCCGCCAGTACGGCGCTCCTCGTGAGACTCGCTTCTCACTTGGCACAAAAAATCGCGCTAAAACGGGAGAATTGTGGATCCATGCTTTCCAACTTGGCAGGCTCCTGCTCGACGAATTATTGGCATTAGTTCAGGAAGTCGATCAGGAAGTAGGCATGGCTGAAATCTCAGAAATCATGAAGGCGAAGATCGCCGCGAAAAGAGAACAAATCCGGCTCGGTGAACAATTGGCCGCACTGCAAGACCAGATTAACGAGCAGCGTCTTGAAGCACTGCGCTCTCGTAAGGAGCTGGCGACAGCTCAGGCTGTGACTCAGAAGGCGAAGGAGCTGGCCCGTACAGCGGTTGGGATTGCCCAACGGACACAAGGCCAACTCATTGAATCCCGGAGGACGGCGGACGCTCTCGCCACGTTGCCAACAACGATCAACGCCAAGCCGGTGGTGCCCGTTGGTGGTGTCTTGGTTGCCCCTTCTGTGTGCGGCCAATCGTTGGAATGGCTGGTGGCCCGATTCAACGAGTACAGCGAACACGTAAAGAAGAACGAATCCAGTTCCATGAGCCAACGCAAAAGCAATCTTGCACGTTTTCTCGACATTCTCGGCCCGCTGGACAGCGCGGCGCTTGTTGCTGCCGATATTACCCACTATCGAGAGGTTATCCGCACGATCCCTAAGAATCTCGCGAAACAGCCAATTTGGAAGGAGCGCCCCGAAGATCCCGTGCTGCGGCGTAACTGGTATCTGGGCTTAGGCAAGCAGGGCCTGCCATCCCTGTCCGAGCAGGGACAAATGACCCACTTCCATGACGTTAAGCCCTTTCTTAAATGGCTTAAGGCCGAGCGGCACATTGCCGAGGATTTCAGCGACATGCTGATCCCCATCAAGAACGATGCCGACTATGAAGAAGGCGGACAACCCTTCACTCAGGAACAATTGGGGAAACTCGTGAATGAGCTGTGGCTTGCTAACGCCAAACACCCCTACGAACGACCAAAAGACTGGCATTTCTGGGCTCCCCTACTTGCCCTGACAACGGGGATGCGTGGCGATGAGATAGGACGACTCACCGCAACTCACGTAGTAAACGTAGGCGGAGTCGCCATGCTCAACGTCCCCGGCACTAAAAATCCCAACGCCGACCGACTGATCCCACTCCCGAGTGTGGTCTTGAATGCGGGTTTTATGCAGTTAGTGGAATGGGCGCGGAGGTCTGGTGACGACGCGCGACTGTTTCCGGACTGGGTCCATGGTGGCGGTAAGAGTGCGAAAAAGTACTCAGCCTCATTGGGCAAGTGGTTCAACTACGAACAGGGGGCGGGGCTCCTGGCGAAGCTCGACATTTGGAAAGCCGATCAACAGGTCAGCTTTCACAGCCTGCGGCATACCTTCATCACAGCCGCTCATCATACTGACATCAAGCTTGAGCTAATGCAGATGATCGTCGGCCACGGACCAGACCTGCGCAAGACCTACGGCCTGCCAACTACTAAAGATAAGGGGTCATCCGCCCCCTACATCAAACCGGGTGTCAAATATAGCCCACGGATGCAGGAGGCTTGTGCAAAGCTGCGCAACGTCATAGACAGTGTCGATTTCGGCTGTGACCTGACCGAGGTTAATTGGTTGAACTGGCGAAGAGCCAAGAAAATGGGGAATTTGAAATGAGATCCGACATCAGCTTCGAGGACGTCCTGCTGTCCATACAGGCTAGGGTATTGAGCGTGTCGCTGCCCTGTGGGTGCCGCCTGTCTAACGGTCGCCATATCCATCATTGCGAAGGCGTGTGCGAGTGGTTTCAATGGAGCGAGCGCGAATTATCACAGGCAGGGAAAAGGGCGCTCTGGACGCTACTGATCCAGAGTGGCTTCGATTACATCCAGCACGTTTCACCCGCTGATGTGCTGGATTATCTCGACGATAGCGACAACGGAACGCTCCCGGTGTCTGCTGCCGATTTCAATCTGAGCCTGATGCTGGGGCGTGATGTTCTGGGGGTTACTCGTCAGGTGGTGGCATAGCTGCGAAAGGTTTGATTCTGGGGGCCTGGAACGCCCCCTGTGCGTTTTTGTCGCTATGCCATTGGGTACGGTGCCGGATGCTCGCTGGAGTGCTCTAAAGTGGTTTTTGTAAATCGTCCCGGTACTGTCTCACACGTTTACGATCCCCCTTACACCTGACACACCCCGTACATCTACTTTTACTACCGGGTCATTAACCGTCCGTTACCGGGTCAGCTCTCCTTGCATCTCTTCCCTTCCGAAGTGAGTGGCTGCCCACTTGTCCAACTCTACGAGCATGGCATCAAGGGCTCTGTCTTCAGGTAGCTGGGGCTGGTGGACTGGTTGGCCCTCTATGTCGCCAAAGCTCACAGAATCGCTTTTAACCGCTTTGCTGGTGCTTGTGCCATCTTGGGGTGATTTTGGGTTTGAAATTGATTCTGGCGCGTCCTGTGGGCCTTCATGAGCGTGTCCGGGTGTACCTGTGTGGTCTTCGGCCTCGATTTTCAAAATTGCATTACTGACTTTCTCACTGGGGGATGAGTAGGGAGCTGGTTTTTCTAAATAGCTGATCCTAATTTCGCTCCAGTTGCATAAGCCCATGTCCATTACCGGGGAACGGGGCGGCATGATCCAGGAAGTAGAACACGCGACGTAATAACTCACCCAATGTGCGGCATTGGTGGTTCCGGGTGATCGTTTCATGGAGGGCATGCCACAGCCGCTCAATCTGGTTCACCCATGGCGAATACACCGGCTGAAAAAGCACGATGAACTTCGGATTTTTTGCCAGCCATCGCTGTGCTTTTTTGCTCTTGTGGATGATGTAGTTATCCAGGATCAGCGTGATGCTCTTGGCGCGCCGATAAGTCCGCTTTAGTGTTTGGAGCAGTGACAAGAACAAGTCCGTGTCTTTGCTATCGCTCGCCACATAGGTCACGTTACCTGTTCCGGCATGCAGGGCGCCAGCGAGGTAATGTTTGCGATTCTGGCCCGGAGTTGCCACTTTCTTCTGCTTCCCTCGCATCATCCAGTCCGCCCCCAGCTTGGGATTTAGGTGGATATCCACCTCATCTTCATAGAACACGGGATGGTCCGCACTGCAGCGTCCCAAGGCCTCATTGATAGCGGCCATTTTCCGCTCTTTATGGGGATCGCGGATGTGCAAAGTGGGCGCGGCCCGGCGCCAGACAATCCCTAGCCTGGGCAGCCATCGCCGTATTGTTGAAGCATGCAATGTCAGGCGCCAACTCCGTTTGAGTTCAAGCGCCATCAGTTCGGTACTCCAACGCGAGCGCTGATATCCGAGCTCCTGTGGAGACAACTGGATCAACAGCTGTAATAGACCCGAGATGTGAGCAAATGGCAGCACCGGCTTGCGCCCCCGAGGCTCGCTTTCAAGCCCCTCCAGACCGTACAAGGTGTACCAGTTCACCCAGCGATTGATCGATGACCGGGCGGCGGCTGTGAGCCGAGAAACAGCCGAGACACTGTGCCCGTCAGCAAGGAGCAAGATGGCGTTGAGCCTCCGGCAGAGATCTTTATCTTTGGTCCGGTGCATCTTGTTGATGATCCGGCGTCGCTCATCATGGTCGGGGAGTGTTAGTATCATTTCGGGCTCGGCTCGTTTGTCGTTTGATTGGTTTGGCGATTAATCAGATCGCACAAACGACGCCGAGTTCCCTTCTTTCCCGGATAAGTGATCTACATTTCGGAACGGTTATTTAG
>NZ_JBFOCK010000016.1:0-14917 GCF_040907765.1 Aeromonas sp. s9 | reverse complement strand
TCATCGGTCGCGGTACCGGTGTTGCCGGCCGGATCGGTCACGGAAGCCGTCACCTGATAGCCCCCTTCGGCCAGCGGTGTGGTGACATCCACGCTGAAGCTGCCATCCGGTTGCACCGTCGCGGTCAGGGTCTGCTGATTGCCGTTGGCATCGGTCACCACCAGGGTCACCGTGCTGCCAGCGGGGGCATCCGTGGTGCCGGTCAGGGTCGGCGTCCGATCGTTGGTGTTGTCGGGGGCAGAGACGGTGATGACGGGAGCGGTGAGGTCGACCAGCTCATCTTCGCTGCTTTGCGCATCCACCAGCGGCGCCGCGCCAGCCGGGTTCGCGCTGTCAAAGCCTGCGCTGGAGATGGTTGCATCACCGGTACGATCGATGGTGACGAAACCGCCATTGCCGCTGGCACCAGCCACGCCCCCCGCATTGCCTGCGGCCGGGGCTCCGCCCGCCGCCGACGCTTCGAATGCCTTGGTGGGGTCGGTCCCGTCCAGAATCGCTTGCTGCAAGGCGGCGATGTCATCGGGCGTACCCGCGTTCGCCAGCACGGCGTCACCCTGTTCGGGGCGCTCGCCGGAACCCAGGGTGAACGTGGTCTCCCCTCCCTGGAAGCTGGCCCCTTCGGGCGCAAGCAATACCGCATCCTTGGGCAGTACATCGCCTTCTGCAACGAGTCTCTGGCTCCCGTCGGCGGCGACCAGATACATTTTGCCTTGCAAGTGGGTAACGACGACATCCTGATCCAATACGATGCGCTGATTGCTCATGGTTTCTCCTGAAATATCGAAGGGCATATTGCTCCAGCCTCCAATGTGCCCGTTTATCAGGCCATAAACCAGTGAGAAAAATCGAATGAACAGACCGAAATGAAGCCGGGTTTCGGGGTAAAAACGAAGGGACGCCTAAGATGAATAAAATTAATTAAATCAATAGCATCATTTGTGACAAAACGAAGACGGGAGCCTCATCGGCTCCCGTCTCGTGAGGTGTCAGACACCGGCCCAGAGCAGGATGGCCAGCAGTTGGGGCGAGATGATCCGCAGGAACATCACCAGGGGGTAGACGGTCGCGTAAGAGAGTGCGCTGGCACCACTGGTGGGGTGCATGCCGTTGGCAAATGCCAGAGCGGGGGGATCCGTCATCGAGCCGGCCAGCAGCCCGCACAGCGTGAGGTAATTGAGCTTGCCATAATGGCGTGCCAGCACACCCACCAGCAGCAGCGGGATGAGGGTGATTGCCACACCGTACATCATCCATGCGGGACCGTCGCCGTTGATCAGGGTGTCGATGAAGCCGGCCCCGGACTTGAACCCCACCACCGCCAGGAAGAGCACTATGCCTATTTCCCGCAGCGCCAGGTTGGCGCTCGGCGGCATGAACCAGTAGAGCTTGCCGATGCTGCCGATACGAGACAGGATGAGCGCCACCACCAGCGGTCCCCCTGCCAGCCCCAGCTTGAGCGCCGCCGGGAATCCCGGCAGGTAGAAGGGAATGGATCCGAGCAATCCCCCCAACCCGATACCGATGAAGACGGGCAGCATCTGCACCTGCTGCAGTTTCTGCTGCACGTTGCCCACCACGCTGGTGACCGCCTCGATGGCATCGAGCCGCCCCACCAGGTTCAGGATGTCACCGAACTGCAGACTGGTCTGACTGGTCGGCACCAGCTCGATGCCGGCCCGATTCAGGCGCGAGATGACCACATCGTATTTCTGCTTGATGTCGAGATCGCGGATCCGTTTGCCGAGCACCTGCTCATTGGTGACCACCACCCGCTCGACACGCAGATCGGTCCCGCGGGTGGAGAGGGAGGTGTCTACCTCCTCTCCAAGCACCAGCAGCACCTTGTGCAGGGCATGGCGCTCCCCCACCAGGTGCAGCAGGTCGCCAAGTTCGATGCGCGAGTCGGGCTTTGGCACCATCAGTTCGTCGCCACGCTTGAGTCGGGAGCAGATGACGTCCGCCTCGTCCAGACTCGGGATCTCGCGGAGCATCAGGCCGTGCATGTTGGGATTGCGCACGGCAATGTTGATGGTTTGCAGACTCTCCTTGGTCTTGCCAGCCTGCTGCTCGAAAGCGACCGCCTCCTCCTCGATCTTGATGTGGAAGAACATACGAATGAGCCACATGGTGAGCAGGATGCCGCAGATCCCGAACGGGTAGGCCACCGCATAGCCCATCCCCATCAGGCCGGTGGATCCAGGATCCGCCCCGAGCTCCGCCAGGATCTGCTGGCCAGCCCCCAGGGACGGGGTATTGGTCACTGCCCCGGAAAAGACCCCGAGGATCACCGGCAGCGGTACATCGAACAGCTGGTGCAACGCTGCCGCCACCAGGCAGCCGAGCAGAACCAGCAGGGCCGCGAAGCCATTGAGCTTGAGGCCCGAACTGCGCAAGGAGGAGAAGAAGCCGGGACCGACCTGGATGCCTATGGTGTAGACGAACAGGATCAGGCCGAATTCCTGAATAAAATGAAGTGTTTGCTCATCCAGCTTCAAGCCGGACAAGCCGGCGAAGTGGCCCACTATGATGCCGCCGAACAGCACCCCGCCGATACCCAAACCCACGCCATAGACTCGCCAGTTTCCCAGCCAGAGCCCCAGCACTGCCACCAGCGACAGCATGCTGATGGAAAGCGCGATCTCACTCATCGTTTGCATCCTTTCCAAACTGAACTGGCACTAGCTTGTCAGCAAACGAAGGGGGCAACTGTGGGGTGCCGCACGAATTCAGGCTTTCATGAGCACAAAAATACCAATTAAGGGTTAGCCATCAGATATAGCCATAAATGGCCATGAAGTGGCACAGACTGCCCCCCAGCACAAACAGGTGCCAGATGGCGTGGTTGTAGGGAATGCGCTTGGCCACATAGAAGATCACTCCCAGGCTGTAGATGAGACCACCCAGCCCCAGCAGCAGGAGCCCGGTACCATCCAGATGCAGATAGAGCTGGTAGATGACCACCAGCGACAGCCAGCCCAGCATCAGATAGGTAAATAGCGACACCTTCTTGAAACGATTGATGAAGATCAGCTTGAACACGACCCCCGCCAGGGCCAGCCCCCAGATCACCACCATCAGTCCTTGCGCCAGCGGCGTATCGAGCGCCACCAGCAGGAAGGGGGTATAAGTGCCGGCGATCAGCAGATAGATGGCGCAGTGATCGAACAGCTTGCTCCAGCGTCTGGCAGCCACCGAGCTCACGCTGTGATAGAGCGTCGAGGCGAGATAGAGCAATACCAGGCTGGCACCGTAGACGCCGTAGCTCAGCAGTACCCTGGGCCCCTGATCCCACCCCTTGTACAGCAGCAAGACCAGTCCCAGTCCGCCCAGCAGCAGCCCCAGCCCATGGCTGAGGCGATTCGCCCACTCTTCCCGTGGGGAGTACCCCGTCACATCCATCATTACCTCCAACCCATTACCGGCCCACTCTAGCGGCCGATGTTTCAGGCTACAAGCGTTAGCTGAAAATAAAGACGCGAGGAGAGGGAGGGCCAGAGATGGCTGTGCCCCCCGCCCCTTTGGTGTATGCTCTGCCGCCGACGCCGCCCATGCGGATGGCCGCGTCTGCCCGACAATCTGGTCTGGAGAACCCGATGAAGCTCACTGAACTGTTTACACAACCGGATCCTGATTTCGGCAAGGCCATGACGGCCCTGCTGGAGCATTTCCATCATTCCGACGACAGTCAGGCCCCCTATCAGCGGGGCAGCTTCACCCACCAGCTCGATCAGTCGTGCATGCCCGCCATCGGCATCTCTCCCCGGGACTATCTGGCACGGCTCACCACCCTGGTACCCGGGGCATCGCACCTCACCTCTCCCCGCTACATGGGACACATGACGGCACCGCTGCCGGCCTTCACCGCCGAGCTCTCCCGGCTCTTGGTGATGCTCAACCAGAACCCGATGAAGATGGAGTCCTCCCGTTTGCTGAGCTTTCTGGAGCGGGAAGTGCTGGCCAAGCTGCACCGTCTGGTCTACCGCGAGGACGACGCCTTCTATGCAGCCCATATGCATGCCAAGGATGCAGCCCTCGGCGTCATGACCAGTGGCGGTACCATCGCCAACGTCACCGCCCTCTGGCTGGCTCGCAACCGGGCCTGTGGCGACAACCTGTTCGCCCTCGCCGAGCAGGGCTATCGCGGCGCCGTCATTCTGGGCTCGCGGCTGATGCACTACTCCTTCGACAAGGGGATGGATCTGCTGGGACTCGGGGCTCGCAGCGTCTGGCGTCTCGACACAGACGAGCACAATCGGCTCAGTCTGGCGGCACTGGAACAGGCCCTTCAACAATGCAGGGAGCAGAAGCTCAAGGTGCTGGCGATGGTCGGCGTGGCTGGCAGCACGGATTTTGGCTCCGTCGACCCGCTGCCGGAACTGGCCGCCATCGCCCGGCGCGAGCAAATCCACTTCCACGTGGACGCGGCCTGGGGTGGTCCGACCCTCTTCTCGCCCCGCTATCAGGGATTGCTTACGGGGATAGAGCACGCCGATACCGTCACCCTTGACGGTCACAAGCAGTTGCTGGTCCCGCTCGGTACCGGCATGCTGCTCTGCCGCCAACCGGACCTGATGATGACGGTGAAGCGCGAGGCTCCCTACGCCATCCGCGCCACCTCCTTCGATCAGGGGCGCTTCACTCTGGAGGGGACCCGTCCCGCCAACGCGCTCTATCTGGATGCCGCCTTCCAGATGCTGGGACAGCAGGGTTATGCCCAACTCATCGACGCCAACTACGACAGGGCGCGGCGAATGGCCGCGCTCATCGACGCCAGTCCCGCCTTCGAGCTGATGTCGGCACCTGTCATGAACCTGCTCTCCTACCGGTGCATTCCGCCCCACCTGCAAGGTCAGGTGCCCGATGTGGCGGCCAACGAACAGATCAATCTCTTCAACGTCGCCCTGCAAAAAGCCCAGCGCGCCGAAGGGCACAGCTTCGTCTCACGCACCCAGCGCGCAGTGTCCCGCTATGGCGAGCAACCGCTCACGCTGCTGCGCGCCGTCCTGCTCAACCCCCTCATCGAGGAAGCAGACATACGCGCATTGCTGGACGATCAGGTGCGCCTTGGCAACCAGATTGCCAGCCAGCTGTTCGAGTAACCCGCCGCCCCGGTAAGGAACTGCCTGCAGAATGGACGGTCTTATTCATTTGCCGTTGTCTGACGGGCAGGTACACTGAGTGAAATTTTGAGGTTAGAGCCCAGCATGAAGCAGTTTATCGAGTTCATCCCCCTGATCGTCTTCTTCGCGGTCTACAAGTTTTACGACATCTACACCGCCACTGGCGCCCTGGTGGTCGTCACCGGCCTGCAACTCCTGTACAGCTGGCTTCGCTATCGCCGGGTCGAGAAGATGCAGTTGTTCACCTTCGTGCTGGTCGGTTTCTTCGGCGGCCTCACCGTCTTCTTCCACGACGATGCCTTCATCAAGTGGAAGGTGACCGTCATCAACATGCTCTTTGCCCTCGCCCTGCTCATCGGCCGCTATGGCTTTGGCAAGAACCTCATCAAGCAGATGCTGGCCAAGGAGCTCCAAGCCCCCGACCGGGTCTGGGACAACGTCAATCTCGGCTGGGTCGGCTTCTTCACCCTGTGCGGTCTGCTCAACCTCTACGTGGCCTTCAACCTCTCCCAGGAGATGTGGGTCAACTTCAAGGTGTTCGGCCTGCTGGGCATGACCCTGGTCTTCACCCTGCTCAGCGGCGTCTATCTCTATCGCCACATGCCGGCCGAGCAGAACGCAGAACAGAAAAAATAACCGCAACCAGAAAGGGATTGTTCCATGTGGTATCTGATCTACTCCGAAGATGTCGCGGGCAGCCTGCCCCAGCGCAAGCTGGCACGCCCTGCCCACCTGGCCCGCCTGCAAGCCTTGCAGGATGAGGGCCGCCTGCTGACGGCCGGCCCCAACCCGGCCATCGATGCCGAGGATCCGGCCGATGCGGGCTTCACCGGCAGCACCGTCATCGCCGACTTTGCCAGTCAGGCCGACGCCCAGGCCTGGGCCGATGCGGACCCCTATGTTGCGGCAGGGGTCTACGCCAGAGTGACCATCAAACCGTTCAAGAAAGTCTTCTGAGCCCATCGAGGCTGACAAGAAAAAGGCCGGACACTGTCCGGCCTTTTCGTATCCGATGGTGACTCATGCCCTGGCCACAAACCAGGGATTGAGGATATCGGGCTTGTTGTAGCAAAGCGGCGAACCATCGAGCTGGGTGACGCTGCCCCCCGCCCCTTCCAGTACCGCCTGAGCAGCCCCCGTATCCCACTCGCAGGTCGGCGCGAGCCGCGGGTAAAGCTCGGCCTCCCCCTCGGCAATGATGCAAAACTTGAGAGAGCTGCCCATGGAAACCAACTCAATCTCGCCCCGCTCCAGTTCGCCAAAACGGGCCAGATACTCGAGGGTTTCCTGCGACAGGTGATTGCGACTGCCCACCACGCGCCACACTTGCCCTGCGTCATGAGGACGGGTCTGGATGGTCTCGTGCCTGCCATCGGCCACACGCCAGGCGCCAATCCCCTTGCCCCCATACCAGAGCTTGTCCAGTACCGGGGCATAGACCAGCCCCCAGCGCGGGGTCCCCTGTTCAATCAGGGCGATATTCACCGTGAACTCGCCGTTGCGGGAGACAAACTCCTTGGTGCCATCCAAAGGATCCACCAGCCAGTAGCGGGACCAGCCGAGTCGCGCAGCCATCACCTCGGGGGAGGACTCTTCCGACAACACCGGGATATCGGGAGTGAGACGCGCCAGCGCCTGAACGATCACCTCGTGGGCCCCCTTGTCCGCAGCCGTCAGCGGGCTCTCGTCCTGCTTGTACTCCACCGCAAAGGGCTGGCTGTAGATGGACATGATGGCCTCACCGGCGGCGCGGGCGATGGGCTCCAGTTCGGAAATGGCGGGTAGATACATGGAAAAGAGTTCTCGCTCAAAGGGTTGGTCAGTGTAACCGAGTGAGTATCTTCGGCTTATAGCCGTTTGCACTGACTTATACAGTGTCAAAACTGACAGACAAAAAGTGGCGCAACACAGCTAATGATAAATGTGGCACTAACGCCACATAAGGACATGACGATATGAACAAGAAGACCCTGATCGCCGCACTACTGCTGGGCTGCCTCCCCCTGTTGAGCCAACCTCTGCTGGCCGCCGACAAGGCGGCGACCAAGCCTGTGGCCACCACCCAAGTCAAGGAAAGCGGCAAGATCAATCTCAATACCGCCAGTGCCAGCGAGCTCACCGCCCTGAAAGGCATTGGCGAGAAGAAGGCACAGGCCATCATCGACCACAGGGAGAAGCAGGGCAAGTTCACCTCCGTCGATCAACTGGCGGACGTCAGTGGCATCGGACCTGCCACGCTGGAAGCAAACCGGGACATGATTATCGTCAAGTAACCGGTTTGAATCCCTATCATCCCGAGGGCAGCCTGTGGCTGCCCTATTTTTCTTCGGGTATCATGAGCCCACTTTGTATCTTCGGACTCACTCCATGAAAAAGACACCGCTCGTTGTTCGCAAGGCCGTTCTCCCCGTTGCCGGTCTGGGTACCCGCATGCTGCCCGCCACCAAGGCCATCCCCAAGGAGATGCTGCCCGTGGTCGACAAGCCGCTGATCCAGTATGTGGTGCGCGAAGCCATCGCCGCCGGCATCAAGGAGATCATCCTGGTGACCCATTCAAGCAAGAACTCCATCGAGAACCACTTCGACAAAAGCTTCGAGCTGGAGGCGACCCTGGAGAAGCGGGTCAAGCGCCAACTGCTGGAAGAGGTTCAGCACATCTGTCCCAAAGACGTCACCATCATGCACGTGCGTCAAGGGGAAGCAAAAGGCCTGGGCCATGCAGTACTGTGTGCCCGCCCCCTCATCGGGGATCAACCCTTCGCCGTTCTGCTGCCGGATGTGCTCATCGACGAGGTGGCCAGCGATCTGAAGCAGGACAACCTGGCGGAGATGGTGCATCTGTTCGAAGAGGAGCAGATCAGCCAGATCATGGTGGAAGCCGTCCCCGAGAGCGAAGTGGACAAATACGGCATCGCCGACATCAAGGGGGAAGCCCTGAGCGAAGGCATGTCCCTGCCGATGCAGGCCATCGTCGAGAAGCCGCCCCGGGATGAAGCCCCGTCCAACCTGGCCGTGGTCGGTCGCTATGTGCTCTCGGCCAATATCTGGCCCTTGCTGGAAAAAACCCCGGCCGGCGCCGGCGACGAGATCCAGCTGACCGATGCCATCGCCATGCTGATGGAAAAGGAGCAGGTCAATGCCTACTTCATGAAGGGACGCAGCCACGATTGCGGCAGCAAGCTCGGTTATATGAAGGCCAATGTGGAATACGCCGTGCGCCATCGGGAACTCAGCAAAGAATTCACCAGCTGGCTGAAGCAGTTTGCCAAAGAGCTGTAATCTCTGAATATTTACAAGATAAGCAGAATAAAAAACTGGGCATCATTCGATGCCCTTTTTCATTTTATAAACAAATATTCAACCATTGATAGATAAAATATCGCTAAATCATAATATTGTAATTTAAAGTCGCTTGTTCTATAAGGATTAAGGCTTGTTCCTAGCCCTTGCATAAAATTTCTAAAAAAATATAAGACACAGGTGGAAGTTCCAATGAATAACCCGTCCAAAGGGACCTTTTTAGGTCACCCTAAAGGGCTTTTTTTGCTCTTTAGTACCGAACTGTGGGAGAGATTCTCCTATTACGGCATGCGTGCCGTGCTCGTCCTCTATCTGACCGACCTGACCGCCAACGGTGGCATGGGCTGGACCCAGGCCGACGCCCTCAAGCTGTACGGCATCTATACCGGTCTGGTCTACATCACCCCCGTCATCGGCGGCTGGCTCGCCGATACCTTCCTGGGCCAGCGCCGTGCCATCCTGTTCGGTGCCGTGCTGATGGCCGCCGGCCAGTTTACCCTGGCACTGCCTCACGCCATGTTCCCTGACATGGTCAACACCGTCTTCTATGCCGGCCTTGGCTTGCTGATCGTGGGCAACGGCCTGTTCAAACCGAACATCTCCACCATGGTGGGTGACCTGTATAAAGAAGGGGATCACCGTCGTGACGGCGCCTTCACCATCTTCTACATGGGCATCAACCTGGGCTCCCTGCTGGCCGGCGTGATCTGCGGCGCCGCCGCCACCGCCTATGGCTGGCAAGCCGCCTTCGTCAGCGCCGGTATCGGCATGCTGCTCTCCCTGGTTGTGCAGGCCACCATGGCCCAGCGTTTCCTTGGCGACATCGGCCGTGTGCCCGCCGCCCAGCGTGCCGCCCTGCAACGCTCCAAGGAGCAAAAAGCGCCCCTGACCAAACAGGAAGTGGATCGCATCAAGGTGATCCTGGTACTGGGCCTGTTCACCATCATCTTCTGGGCCGGCTTCGAGCAGGCCGGTGGTCTGATGAACCTGTATGCCCAGGAGTATACCGACCGCATGATCGGCAGCTTCGAAGTGCCGACAGCCTGGTTCCAGTCCCTGAACCCCTTCTTCATCATCACCCTGGCCCCTGTCGTGGCCGCTATCTGGATCAAGCTCGGCAAGAAAGAGCCGAACTCCCCGGTGAAATTCGCCATGGGCCTGCTGTTCCTGGCCGTCGGCTTCCTGTTCATGATCGGTGCCGTGCTGGAGCAAGGTGGTGATCAGGCTGTCAAGACCTCCATGTTCTGGCTGGTCGGTGCCTACCTGTTCCATACCCTGGGCGAGCTCTGCCTCTCTCCCATCGGTCTCTCCATGGTGACCAAGCTGGCTCCGCTGCGCCTGGCCTCCCTGATGATGGGTGCCTGGTTCGGTTTCGTGGCCCTGGCCAACTATGCCGCCGGCTTCATCGGCTCCTTCGTCGGCGAGTCCGGTGCCATGGCCATCTTCGGTGGCATCGCACTGGCCGCCGTGATCAGCGCCCTCATCCTGCTGACCATGGCCAACCGCCTGGTCTACTGGATGCACGGTGCCGAAGGCCCGGCCAAAGAGCCCGAAGAACAAGAGCAGAAACTGCAGTCCGCGACCGTTTGACCGGTCAGGACAGCAGAGACCAAACAGGGCGCCCATGGGCGCCCTGTTTGCATGTGTTCACTTCACAGCGTCAGTGGTGACGAACCTGCATCGTCAGGGCGCTGCCGCTGTCACTGCGAAACTGCAGATCAAAGGGCTCGTGCCAACTTCGCCTGTGCAACGTGTAGCGACTGCTGCGCATCAAGCCGAGCGGCAACCCCCCTGCACGCATCAACCAGTGAGGTGAGGTGAGCCCGGCATTTGCAAAAAGCAGCCCATCCTCCTGATCGAACAGCAGGGCCGCCATGGCAAAGGAGTGACGCAGGCCCGACTCCAGCAGTTGCAGATTGAGGTAATCCAGCAATCGGTGTGGCTGGGTCAACAGCAGGCTCTCTTGTTGCTGGTATTGGCGATAGGGGCCGTTCATCAGGGATCGCACCAAGGCACCACAGAAGGCCGCATCCACACCGAGGATGGGCAATTCCATCACCAGTACCAGCAGCTTGTCGTCCAGTTTGAAGGTATCCGGGATGAAGAGATTGCCCATGCCGGCAAAGGTGACCTGCCAGGGCCCCCACTCCTGCATGCCAGGGGGGGCCAACCAGGCGAGCAGCCGGCTGCTCGCCAGATCGTGGCCACGGAAGAAGTCGATGTGCTCCATCAGCTCCAGTTGCTGGCTCTGATGCCCGAGGTTTGTCAGGCATTGCTCGATGCTGCGGCGGATCTGCTCATAGTCATTCACCGGTTTGATGAAGAAGTCCCTGGCCCCCGCCCGCAGCGCACGCTCGATCGCAGCCATCTGATCCTGACCGGAGATGACGATGACGGGCACCTGTGGATAGCGGGCGGTGAGGCAGGCAATCACCTCATGGCCATCCATGTTCGGCATGTTCAGATCACACAACACCACATCGGGGTGATAGAGCGCTGCGGCAGAGAGCCCCTCAATCCCGTCTTCTGCCTGAAAGACGCAGGCCCCGTCGTGCTCGAGATAAGATACCAGTGAGTGGCGAAAAACCGCTTCGTCTTCTACCACCAAGATCCGTAGTCCGGCTTTTGACATCTTGACAAAGCTCTTATTAGTCAAATGGTTATTTGAGCATTAAGACTAGATCATGGGCGCTGGATACCGCCACACAATATTGTCGAGCAGCGAGCCGGGCTGGCCTTGGTATCTGCCAAGCGTTTGAAATGGTCCGACTATTTTGATCGCCCCCTTGCGCAGAGATGGTCGGCAACCGTCGCCCGGCAGCCGTTATCTCGCAGGTCGGCACCATGAATTGTATGAGGCACCGCCATGAGGGATAATGCCCTCCACTCCAGATCGTGAAGCAGACCATGACGCCAGCCGAATACAGCGCCCTCGCCCATCCCAGACTCTCCCATCCGGCCCGCAGCCTCTATACCCTGCAACTGCGCCGCTTGGTGCTGGAAAATCGGCTGGCCCGACTCAACTATCCCGAGCTTGGCCGGGCACTGGCTGTCGTCGATCCGGGCAATCCCGGTGGTTTCAGCTATCAGGTCAACGCTCGCCAGCTGACCGAACTGCTCGACGAGCTGATGGAGGCCGAACTGCTTCAGGTCGAGGCCCAGGCTGACAGTGAGCACTACCACCAGTGCCCTTTCCAGTTGCCGTTGCTGAGCCAGCGGGTGCGCAGCCCTCTGCCGGCACGCCCGTTCCAGATGCACCTGCAGTGGCGTCCGGACGAAGAACTGCCTGCTCTCGCACGCCTGTGCGGGGTGATCGATGCCAGCTACAGCGAAGAGGATCTCGGGGAGTTCATCGCCTACTGGCTCGGCCGCCCCGAGGTGTTCGACTCCCAGCACCAGTGGATGTTGAAATTTATTCGGGCCCTCAAGAGTCGGCGCTACGCCCGCCGCCCGGCGACCGTGGTCACCGGGTACCAGCAGGTCGCGCCAGCCCCGGTAGAGGCTGGCCCGAGCCGCCGGGCGCAAGAGATGATCGATGAGGCCAAACGGCTGGCACAAGCTCAGGAGCCGGAGAATGATTGATACCAGGCGGCCACGAAGTGCACTATTGACCCCCTGCCCATCCAGCCACAGCCCTAGCAGAAGGAGAATTCCATGACAGATCCGCACGACCCGATGCGCCAGGCACTGGAAGAGATCGAGGCCAAACGCCAGAAAATCGCCAAGGCGAGACAGGAGCAACGGGCTCATGATCCCGAGCTCAAGCGTCACGTCAGCAGCCTGCAGCAACGTATTCTCCGACTGCGGGCCGCAACCGGCGGCAGCCAGTACGACTACGAGACCCTGCGCAAGGAGTACGACGCCAAGGCCAATGCCGAAGTGCGCGAGTTGCAGAAGGCCGCCCGCCAGGAGCGGATCCAGAAGCTGATCGCCCAGGCCGACCTCAATCCGGACTGGATCTTCGACAAGATGGATTCCGGTGACCCGGCCCTGCAATACCCCATCGAGACAGCCCGCTACTTCATCAGCGGTTTCGAGCACTGGGAGAAGAGCGGCGGGGGCTGCATGCTGATCTACGGCGATTACGGCACCGGCAAATCCACCCTGGCGGGTGCCGTGGCCCACGAGTTGATCGCGCGCCACCAGAAGTCGGTGATCTTCCAGCAGTGGGCCTCCATCGTGGACAGGCTCTTCTTCAACGTCATCCAGGATCAGGAGGAGCGCAACCAGTACCGCCGCGCCCTGGAAGAGGTGGACCTGCTGATCATCGACGAGGTGGCAGCCAACCGCGCCAAGATGGCGGAGAGTCAGTCCAGCTTCCTCGGCCACCTGCTGCGCCGTCGTCGCAACCTGTCCAAAAGCGTCATCATCATCACCAACCACAGCCCCCAGAGCCTGCATCAGGCCATCGGTGATTTTAGCTATGAGGCGATCAAGGCGTTCAATCCGGTGGACATCCACCTGAGCGGACCCAGCCGCCGTCCCAGCATCGGCCATTACAACGGTTGATCCCGTCGGGCCGGCGTCCCTGATGTCCGGCCCTTCATATCCCCTGCACCTCACAAATAAAAACCACTCTCATTTACAGAGAGCCATCCAGGCTCTAGGCTTGCTCTTTTGTTCGAGAGGGCCTGTCATGCCAACCACACTCATCTTCGGTGCCAGTCGCGGACTGGGCCGCGCCTTCACCGACCACGCACTGCAACTGGGCCACAGGGTCGTTGCCCTGGTGCGCCATGCCGACATGGCCAGCGAGCTGCATACCCTGGGAGTCGAGGTCGTCATCGGGGATGCCCTGGCCCCCCAGGCCGTGGCCCAGGCTTGCCACTTGGCGGACAGGGATGCCCGGGTAGTCTCCACCCTCGGCGGCTTTCGCCAGAGTGCACCGGTGGATTATCAGGGCAACCGCCATGTGATCGACGAGATGGAGCGCGCCGGGCTCAGCCGCCTGCTGCTGGTCACCTCCCTCGGTTGTGGCGACAGCTGGCAATACCTGCCCGAGCGGGCTCGCGCCGCCTTCGGACACGAGGTACGCCTCAAGAGCTTGGCGGAAAGCTGGCTGCAGACAAGCACCCTTGAGTGGACCATTTTACGCCCCGCAGGGTTGCAGGATGGGGAGCCCACGGGTCAGGCCATCCTGAGCCAGGGGCAAGAGAGGCATGGCCTGGTCAGGCGCCAGGATGTGACGATACGGGGTTTGCAACTGCTCACCGACCAGGAGGCGTGCGGCCAGATCTATGCCATCGGCGATCCGGGTCTGAGTCAACCATGACCCCTGTGAATGGCAACACGGTCAGCCCGAGGGCTGACCGTGTTGTTGCAAGGGGGCCTAAATAGCTGATCCTAATTTCGCTCCAGTTGCATAAGCCCATGTCCATTACCGGGGAACGGGGCGGCATGATCCAGGAAGTAGAACACGCGACGTAATAACTCACCCAATGTGCGGCATTGGTGGTTCCGGGTGATCGTTTCATGGAGGGCATGCCACAGCCGCTCAATCTGGTTCACCCATGGCGAATACACCGGCTGAAAAAGCACGATGAACTTCGGATTTTTTGCCAGCCATCGCTGTGCTTTTTTGCTCTTGTGGATGATGTAGTTATCCAGGATCAGCGTGATGCTCTTGGCGCGCCGATAAGTCCGCTTTAGTGTTTGGAGCAGTGACAAGAACAAGTCCGTGTCTTTGCTATCGCTCGCCACATAGGTCACGTTACCTGTTCCGGCATGCAGGGCGCCAGCGAGGTAATGTTTGCGATTCTGGCCCGGAGTTGCCACTTTCTTCTGCTTCCCTCGCATCATCCAGTCCGCCCCCAGCTTGGGATTTAGGTGGATATCCACCTCATCTTCATAGAACACGGGATGGTCCGCACTGCAGCGTCCCAAGGCCTCATTGATAGCGGCCATTTTCCGCTCTTTATGGGGATCGCGGATGTGCAAAGTGGGCGCGGCCCGGCGCCAGACAATCCCTAGCCTGGGCAGCCATCGCCGTATTGTTGAAGCATGCAATGTCAGGCGCCAACTCCGTTTGAGTTCAAGCGCCATCAGTTCGGTACTCCAACGCGAGCGCTGATATCCGAGCTCCTGTGGAGACAACTGGATCAACAGCTGTAATAGACCCGAGATGTGAGCAAATGGCAGCACCGGCTTGCGCCCCCGAGGCTCGCTTTCAAGCCCCTCCAGACCGTACAAGGTGTACCAGTTCACCCAGCGATTGATCGATGACCGGGCGGCGGCTGTGAGCCGAGAAACAGCCGAGACACTGTGCCCGTCAGCAAGGAGCAAGATGGCGTTGAGCCTCCGGCAGAGATCTTTATCTTTGGTCCGGTGCATCTTGTTGATGATCCGGCGTCGCTCATCATGGTCGGGGAGTGTTAGTATCATTTCGGGCTCGGCTCGTTTGTCGTTTGATTGGTTTGGCGATTAATCAGATCGCACAAACGACGCCGAGTTCCCTTCTTTCCCGGATAAGTGATCTACATTTCGGAACGGTTATTTAG